>ONNU01000011.1 GCA_900319255.1 uncultured Eubacteriales bacterium | reverse complement strand
AGGTTGACAAAAAATATCTTTTTTATACTCTGTTGACAGAAACGCCCCCGTCACGTTGTGCCGGGGGCTCAAATAATAAAGAATAAATAGAAAATAAGAATGAAGTCCGATGGGCGTTTCTGTATTATTCACTGTTCACTGTTCTCTTTTCTCTATTCTCTGAAAAGAAATACTGTCGATCAGAAAGAAAAAGAAAACAACAAAAAAAGGCGTATAGTTTATAGAATCGGGATTTTCAATTCACACTGAGGCAGAACATCTGTTATATTCACAAAATAATAAAGCGGCAGGAATGTTGAAGCATATCCGCCGCCTTTTTTTATTCACTCATCCGGCATTTTTAGGAAACCGGATCAGCTTTTATCTGTTATTATGATTATGGGTTCGCCCTGTGAAATAATAAGATCCCTGAAAACCTCCAC
The DNA here is from genome assembly GCA_900319255.1 of uncultured Eubacteriales bacterium. Lineage (GTDB taxonomy): Bacteria > Bacillota > Clostridia > Oscillospirales > Acutalibacteraceae > UBA1213. The sequence continues at coordinate 19,719 of ONNU01000011.1, read as the reverse complement.
CGGCTTTCCGTCGATAAGGTTCGTATAAATTCCGTCAGGAAGATTGACCGGTATTGATTCGGTCACACCTTTTACAGAAAAAACTCCTACAGCTTTTTTGTTCCCGCTGATATGCTCGGCGGTGATGACGGATTCTTCTATTACTTTGACAGAATATGCGCTGTCCGTGAAAACAGGATCCTTCTTTATATCCGCAAGGGTTCTGATAAATGCGGAAATATCCTCTCCTGAAAAATCCACCGTATCCTTGTCAAACAGCCCCGGAAGATGCTGAGCGCAGTTTTCCTGACCGTTGTACACAAGCATAAGACCCTTGCGGAAGAACATGAACGCTGTCCAGTTTCTCAGGCGCTTTTTATCCGGGATATGATATGCCGCCCTTGTCTGGTCGTGGTTTTCAAGGTAGCAAAGCTTGACATAGTTTTCCGGATAGATATACTCCTGACGGTTGACCTCCCTGATATAGCTTTCGATAGTGCCCTTTCTTTCAAAGACGGCTTTCAGATCGAAATATACATCGTAATCATAGCAGATATCAAATGCCCGGTACATTTCGCAGTCTGAATGAGCGGAAATACCATGCGCCCTGACATATCTCATAAAATGGGGGTCAATGGATTCGCTCAGCCAGATACAGCCGCTGTGTACCTTTTCAACCTCCGCCCTTGCCTTTTCCCAGAAGGCTATGGGAACCATGGGCGCTACATCACAGCGGAAGCCGTCTACGATGCCTGCCCAGAGTTTCAGGGTCTCGATCTGATAATCCCACAGCTCAGGCGAGCTGTAATCAAGATCAATGATATCGCTCCAGTCCCCTACCCTGTTTCCCATAGCTCCGTCAGCCTTATGATAGAACCATTCCGGATGCTCCTTTGCAAGCACGGAGTCAGGCGAGGTGTGATTATACACAACGTCGATAATACATTTCATGCCCTTTCCATGGATCGCATCAACCAGAGCTCTGAGATCGCCGATGGTTCCGAACTCCGGATTGACTGCCCTGTAATCGCATATCGCATAGGGTGAGCCAAGTGAGCCTTTTCTGTTTTTTACGCCTATGGGATGTATCGGCATCAGCCAGATAATATCCGTGCCAAGGGACTTTATATCATCAAGCCTTTTCTGTACGGCTGAGAATGTCCCTTCCGGGCTGAAATTTCGTACGAAGATCTGATACATCAATTGATTTCTGAGTTGTTTGTTTGTGTTTGCTGCCATTTTTCTGACCTCCTTGTACTTTGTGGAAAATATTTCTGCTGCACCGCTGCGGATGAAGCCTTATCCTTTGTCCGGCTGCATAAGACCTCACCGCAGATCATGCTGCTTTACAGGGGTTACGGTATCCTTTCAGAGCCTTACAGCGATCTCTCCGTTTTCTGCGTCCACCGTCAGTGTCGTATCAGGCGAAAGATCCTCGGAAATGATCTTTCTTGCAAGAAGCGTCTCAACATGGGACTGGATATATCTTTTCAGCGGTCTTGCACCGAATACCGGATCATATCCTCTGCTAACGATAAGCTCCTTCGCTGCGTCTGTTACTTCAACATGAAGCTGCTTTTCTGAAAGCCGTTTGTCAAGCTCGGAAATGATAAGCCCGGTTATGCCCAGGATGTTTTCCTTTGTCAGCGGCTTATAGAAAATGATCTCATCAAGTCTGTTGAGAAATTCCGGACGGAAGCTGCGTTTCAGTATCTCATGTACCCCGTTTCTTGCTGTCTCCGAAATTTCTCCGTTATTATCAATTCCTTCAAGAATGATATCAGAGCCTAAATTCGATGTGAGAATTATTATTGTATTTTTGAAATCCACAGTTCTTCCCTGGCTGTCGGTTATACGTCCGTCGTCAAGAACCTGCAGAAGAACATTGAATACATCCGGGTGAGCTTTCTCTATCTCATCGAAAAGCACTACTGAATAGGGACGTCTGCGGACTGCTTCGGTAAGCTGACCGCCCTCGTCATAGCCCACATATCCGGGAGGCGCTCCGATAAGACGGGATACGGAGTATTTCTCCATATATTCACTCATATCTATCCTTATCATATTATGCTCATCATCAAACAGAGCCTGAGCAAGCGCCTTTGCAAGCTCGGTCTTTCCCACACCGGTAGGTCCGAGGAAAAGGAAGGAGCCTATGGGACGCTTCGGATCCTGTATGCCTGCTCTTGAACGCAGTATGCTGTCGCAGACCTTCTGCACAGCCTCATCCTGACCGATGACCCTCTTATGAAGCGTTTCATCAAGATGCAGAAGCTTATCCTTTTCGCCCTCCATAAGCTTTGCAACAGGAATGCCTGTCCATTTTGCAACGATCTTTGCGATCTCCTCATCGGTCACGCGGTCCCGCAGAAGGGTGTTTTTATTCTCCTCCGTTTTCTTTTCCTGCTCCTCAAGCTCCTTCATAAGCGGTGGAAGTACGCCGTATTTCAGCTCCGCCGCCTTTCCCAGATCATATTCGTTCTGGGCTTTTTCGATCATGGCATTTGTCTGCTCGATCTTTTCCCGGAGCTTCTGTACGTTTTCGATGGATTTCTTTTCATTATCCCATTTTGCCTTCATGGCATTGAATTCTTCTCTGTCATTGGCAAGCTGTTCACGGATGCGGGCAAGCTGTTCCATGGAAAGCTTATCGGATTCCTTCTTGAGCGCAGCCTCTTCAATTTCAAGCTGCATGATCTTATGGGATATGGCATCCATTTCAATGGGCATACTGTCAATTTCAGTCTTTATCAGAGCGCAGGCTTCATCCACCAGGTCGATGGCTTTGTCCGGAAGAAAACGGTCTGAAATATATCTGTCCGAAAGCACAGCCGCTGCGATAAGAGCCTGATCCTGAATCTTTACACCGTGATAGACCTCATATCTTTCCTTGAGACCTCTGAGAATGGAAATACAGTCCTCCACCGTCGGCTCACCTACAAGCACCGGCTGGAAACGTCTTTCAAGCGCCGGATCCTTTTCGATGTATTTACGGTATTCATTGAGTGTTGTTGCGCCGACACAATGCAGCTCTCCTCTTGCAAGCATGGGTTTCAGCAGGTTTCCTGCATCCATTGCGCCGTCTGCTTTTCCTGCGCCCACTATGGTATGAAGCTCATCTATGAACAATATTATATTGCCGTTGCTCTTTTTTACCTCATTGAGCACAGCCTTTAATCTTTCCTCAAATTCTCCTCTGAATTTTGCGCCTGCGATAAGTGCGCCCATATCGAGAGAGAAAAGCTTTCTGTTTTTCAGATTATCAGGCACATCGCCTCTGACTATCCTCAGGGCAAGACCCTCTGCGATCGCCGTTTTACCTACACCGGGTTCACCGATAAGGCAGGGATTATTTTTTGTTTTGCGCGAAAGAATACGGATGACATTGCGGATCTCATCATCTCTGCCGATAACGGGATCCAGCTTTTGCTGTCTTGCCATTTCCACAAGATCCTGACCGTATTTTTTCAGGACGTTATAGGTCTCCTCAGGGTTATCGCCGGTAACCCTCTGATTTCCTCTGACCTCCTTCAGAGCGTTAAGAAATGCTGATTCCTTTATCCCGGCATTTTTCAGGAGCTTTTTAATATTATCCTGGGGCTTTTCAAGAATACCCAGCATGATATGCTCAACGGAAATATATTCATCCTTCATTTTCTCAGCCTGTTTTTCAGCCTCGTTCAGGGCAAGGTCAAGCTCTGAGGAAATATATATCCTGTCGGGATCAGCGCCGCTTCCGCTTATTTTCGGGAGCTTATTGATCTCATCTTCAAGCTTTGATCTCAAATCTCCGCTGTCAGCGCCAAGCTTGCTGACAAGCTCTGAAATCAGACCGTCCTCCTGTGTCAGAAGAGCATAGAGCAAATGCTCCTGCTGCATCTGCTGATTGCCGTATTCCGTCATAATAGTTTTAGCGGAATTAACAGCCTCAATACTTTTTTGCGTAAATTTCTGAAGATTCATAAAGCATTACCCTCTTTCTTGAATTTTGAATCATTCAGCCGAAAGTAATTCCGGTTACAAATTTATTCTATCACATCTATCCAAAAATAGCAACCTCCACCGGCGTGCAGGCACTGTCAAAATTGCGATGAAGGCTCTTACCATGCCCGCCTTCGTTCCCGCAATTCTTACTGATTCCAAATGAGAGCATTTTTTGTCGTCAAGTGATAGTTCATTTGTTGCCAACTAATCTATACTCAATACCTAAAACATTGAGCAGATGGACACTGTGATAAAATCACAAGTATAGAATAGCTGTTCAGCTTCTGTGCCGTTAAAGCTATACTTTGATGACATTATCTGCTTTGGTGGGTCAAAAGGTGGAAACCACAAGGAGAGTGTCCCATGGACCCCGCAGCCTTTAAAAAGGCTGGCGAAACTTTAAATTTTGCTAAGTTGACAGCATTGCCTTGTCCCCGGAGGTAATTTATGATATAATATAGTACAACGTCTTCATACAATGAAAATATCAGAGAGTGATCTGATGCGTAATTTTTTTCAGGAGGTTTTTTCTATGGCTTTTATCAGCATTGATCCGAAAGAGCTTGATATCAATCTTTTTAACGCTATCGACAAACAGTGGATGCTTATTACTGCGGGTGATAAGGATAAGCTCAATACTATGACCGCAAGCTGGGGCGGTACGGGTATTCTCTGGAATAAGAATGTTTCCTTCGCTTTTATCAGGGAATCAAGATATACCCGTGAATTCGTGGATAACAATGATTATTATACCCTTTCCTTCTTCGGCGGCAATATGATGAAGGAGCTGGCTTTCTGCGGAAGAAACTCCGGCAGGGATGTGGATAAGCTCAAGGAAACAGGTCTTGTTCCCGTATTTGATGAAGCTGCTCCCTATTTTGAACAGGCTGAGCTTGTTTTCATCTGCAAAAAGCTTTACCGCAGCAAGCTGACCGCTGACGGATTTTTCGATCCCTCATATGTGGAGAAAAACTATTCCGATAATGACTGGCATTATGCTTATATCGGTGAGATCGTCAAGGCTGTTATCAAAAAATAATTTTCATTTTTCGCCCTGTTTCTGCGGGGCGAAAGCTATTTGAGGTATTTTTATGAAAAACGTACTTATCACAGGCGCTTCAAGAGGTATCGGCGCAGAATGTGCAAGGCTTTTTGCGGAAAAGGGATATAATGTCCTTATCAATTATAACCGCTCGGAGGAAGCTGCGGAAGGTCTTTGCAGGGAGCTTACAGACAGAGGGCTTTCTGCTGTATGCATCAAAGCCGATGTTTCCGACCCGGCTCAGGTCAGGGATATGTTCGCCCGGATAAATGAGCATTGCCCGGGCATCGACATCCTTATCAACAATGCAGGCATCGCTCAGACAAAGCTTTTTACAGATATCACAGATCAGGACTGGGACAGAATGATCGCAGTCAATCTCAGCAGCGTCTTTTACTGCTGCCGTGAAGCGCTCAGGCATATGATAAATGCCAAATGGGGCAGAATCATCAATATCTCATCAATGTGGGGTCAGGTGGGCGGTTCCTGCGAGGTGCATTATTCTGCGGCTAAGGCTGGTATCATCGGTCTTACAAAGGCTCTTGCCATGGAGGAGGGGCTGAGCGGGATCACAGTCAACTGCATTGCTCCCGGTGTGATAAAAACCGATATGCTCTCCTGCTACAGCGAGGATGATCTTAATGCGCTCAGGGAGGAAACTCCTGTGGGAAAGCTGGGAACTCCGGAAGATATTGCAAAAGCGGCTTTGTTTTTTGCAGATGAAGGAGCTTCGTTCATTACAGGTCAGGTGATCGGGGTGAACGGAGGGTTTGTTGTTTAAAAGCAGCAGACAAAAGGCAAACATGGCTGTGAAATAATCACGAGCATTGCCGTACCGATCATCCGCGCGTTGGACAGGAGTCGGAAACATGGTAAAACTGCCCACATGGAGCGATCCCTGGAGGAGATAAGAAAAGGGGATTTCAAAAGCCCACAAATCAGATATTCCCAAAAAGCAACTGAAAAAAAGCCGGTGAATCCAACAATTCATCGGCTTTTTTAAGTTCATAAAGCATATGCAGACCATCAAAAAATATCGCCTGAATCCGCGAAACTCAACGGTAACAATACTGTATTCATGCTTTTATTACATTTTTCAGAATTATCAAATTCACAAAAAGGTGCATTTTCAGATAAGCAAAATACTAAATCTCAGCTGCTGGAGCCTGGCACCTGCAAGGGATAAGGAAAGGGGTTTCCACCTTTTGACCCACCAAAGCAGGACTGCTGACAAAGCATGACTCAGGGTATTAAAGTGAAATATCGGTTAAACTTTTCCGCCCGCAACAGAAATGTCAGTTTTACGGATTCAGGTATCACTAAACAGCAAAACAATCCAGCGGATTTATTTTTTCCTGTAAAGATAGTACATACTGATATCGTTCCAATACCTCGCTCCACATTCATCTATCAACTCGTATTTTTCAAACTCTGGCTTTTCATCCTTTGTCACGATAAAATCAACCCTGCCGTTTTCCGCATAATCATTTTGCTCAGCGTACATCTCAGGTATCTCAATATTCAGCTCGCAGAAATAACGGCAGTCCGGCACTATTCCTGTTACCGTATAAAAGCCCCCGTCAAGAAAGCCGTAATTCAGCAGCGTTGCGTTTTCCTTTTGCGAGATATGCTTTTCAAAACGAAACTGGGGAAGCTCCTCCTTCGGCGTGAAAATAAGATAGGTATTCCTGCACATGAACAATGTCACAAGCAGGCTGAAAACACAAGCCCCGGCTTTCAGCACAGCCTTTCCCCTTTTCTTTTTTTCTGCGGCTTTTATTGCGAGATCATAGATAAACGCCATTCCCACAGGTGTGAATACGGTCATTATATATGAATAATAGGCATATGCCCTGCCGCCGATAAAGGAAAAGAAAAACGCCGAAGCTGTTATCGCAGTGAAAGCGATCTTCATATTCCTGTCCTCTTTCCTGTACACCAGAATATATCCAAAAATAAGACAGATAAAGCCAAAGGTATTGTACATAGCAAAGGAAAGCAGCCCCGAAAACAGATTGACTATCTGCCTGATGACCGGAGGAAGCTGGCTTCCGGTGCTGTAGAGGAACATATTATCATAGATATAGACCTCATAAAGCTCCGAAAAAGCTCCGTTTCCGGCAAAATACCATATCACCGGAATGGACGCGATAAGCATTCCCGCAATGATCGCCAAGGCGCTGGTGAGGATGCGCAGATATTTTTTCTGCATGATATATATAATAACAAAGGCTGAGCATATTCCGATATAAAAGCTCAGCATGGTGAATTTTATCCAGAGAACCGCCCCCAGCCCGATGCCGCAAAGCAAAGCGTTGGCAAGCGGCAGGGATCTGTTGCTTTTTATGCTTTTCAGCGAAACATAAAGCGCATAGCTGAGAAATGGCATACAAAGCTCCTCTGCGCTGTCGCCGCTGCAGAATGAAAGCGATGTAAAAGCCAGCGCCGCCAATGGAGCCATCACAAGAATGCTTTTGCCCTTTGAAAATAAAGTAAGGGTCTTATATGAAAAATAAAGAAATAGAAAGCAGGCTGTTATCTCAACAAAATAAACTCCCAGAAATGTTCTTCGGGAAATAAAACAGGTCAGCTCATGGAGCATATACAGAAGCGGTCCCTTTTGCTCAAAGATATCCCGGTACAGGATCTTTCCCTCAGCCATCGCCTTGCCCACTGTGAAAAAGCAGTTGGGGTCGTCCCAGTCATTCAGCGGATAAAGCGGAGATGATTTTGAGCATATGGTGATTACAAAAACAGACAGGAATAAAAGCGTGATGATATTAATTATCTGTCTGCTCCGTGTGGAGATGGTTTGTGTTTTCATATCGACCTCCGTCATTGATAAGAAAAAAACCGCCGCATTTTATCAATACGACGGTAATATTCTTATGGTAGATCAGAACTTTACCTTACCCTCTTTTCTGAGGAATGAAAATACTGCTGCTGCAACAGAAGCAAGTACAAAGATGATAAGAAGAATTCCCCAGAATGTGAAGCCTGCGCCTGCGGAAGCATATGCGTTAGAAGCGCTGAAGCCTGCAGCTGCGCCGGATAGAATAGAAATCGTTACAAGACCGAGAGCGATAAGGCTGAGACCGGGAACTGCAAAAACAGCAAATCTGTTCAGTACCTCATTGCTCTTTATAAAATCATCAACATGAGGAACAAAGCGTGCTATTGAAACAAGGAATGCAAGCAGGAAAAGGAAGCCTGCAAACGGGCTGAACCATACGCTGAAGCTTTCGGAAGATGAAATTCCGAATAATGAAACTGAAACATAGCAGGTAGGCAGGAATGAAAGAATAAAGATCACAAAGCTTGCGAGGTATGAGCCCCAGTCAAGAATTATTGACAGAACATCGTTATCCTTGAAAATATTTGTGAAGTTATCTGCGAATTTCTTACCATATGAAGCAACATCAAATGCCTCCTTGAGGGGCTTTCCGCAGGTCACGCATACTGATGCGTCCGGTGAAGGAATAGGCGCTGCGCAGTGAGGACAGAAAGCCTTGCCCTCGCCTACCTTTACGCCGCACTTTGAGCAGATCTTATCTGTATTCATTACCTGTGCGCCACATCCGCGGCAGAACTTTTTCTCGGGCATATACTGTGACTGATCCTGCTGAGAGCCGCTCTGGAACTGCTGAGCAGGTGTCTGCTGAGCATAGGGAGCTGTTGTCTGAGCAGGCTCTGATGATTCAACGTCAACGAACTTGAAGCCGCACTCCTGACAAAATGCCATGCCATACTGTCTTACAGATCCGCAGTTTTCGCAGAAAGCCCTGCCCTCTCCCTTTTTTGTTCCGCACATTTGACATACAACATGGTTATCTTCCATCTTTGCACCACATGATTTACAAAACATGTTCATAATCCTCCAATTATAGCCTTATCATAATAAAATAATATGTAATGATTACCAGAACATTACTTTTATGATTATACGATACTTTCGTTTTCCCGTCAAGAAAACAGCATATCTTTTAAGCTTGCTGACAATATTTTCGATATTATGAACATTTGATGAACATTTTAGAAAATCCTATTTGTAAATTATTTCCCTAATTCCTCAGCCCTTCTTGTGCAGGCAGCCATTGCATCCTTTATAGCCTGCTCAACATCTCTTTCACGAAGGACATTCATAGCCTCGATGGTAGTACCGCCCTTTGAGCATACCTTTTCGATAAGCTTATCCGGGGCATCACCGCTGGAACGAAGCATTTCCGCCGAGCCTTCAAAGGTCTTGCATACAAGGCTGAGGGCAGTTTTTTCGTCAATTCCCACTGATACGGCATAATCTGTCATTGCCTTTGCGAAAAGATAGATATAAGCCGGGCTGCTGCCGTTGACTGCGATAACAGCGTTCATCTGTGATTCATCCAGAAGAGCCACATCTCCTGACAGAGCGAACATATTATAAACTATCTCAAAATCAGCATCATTGATATTTTCGCTGCGGCACATTGCAGTAGCGCCCTTGCCTAAAAGAAGAGGGGTATTCGGCATAACTCTTACAGCAGGAGAATTTTTTCCCAGTCCCTTTCTTACATATTCAATAGAAATGCCGGCAGCTATGGTTACAAATACCTTATCCTCTGTGAAGCTGTCTTTGATATCGGAAAGCACCTCATCGTAATTCTGGGGCTTTACTGCAAATACAATAATATCCGACTTCTGTGTAAGCTCAGCGCAGGATGAAACTGTGCCTACTCCCTTTTCTCTCATCAGCGCAAGCTTTTCGCTGTCAAGATCAAACACATAGATATTCTCCGGCTTTTCTGCCTGCTTTACAAGGATACCGTTAATAATAGCCGTTGCCATATTGCCTGCGCCGATAAAACCGATCTTCTTTTCACTCATTTTAAATTCACCTCATAAAATATATTGCCGGAGCTGCCCGCATATGCGCCGTTTTCCGGCTTGCTTATGGAAATTTATCAGAATCTCCATAAAACACTGAAACAGAGAGCAACAATTCTGCTGCTCTCTGTGTTCAATCAGAATGATAAGCAGGAAGGACTGGGGAAATTATGCTTATTGGAACGTCCGTCTGCCTCGTAGTCGCCGTAAATGTACATTTCAGCTTCATCAACTCTTCTGTAAAGAAGTCCGTAATAGCAGACTCCTCCAGCATGATGATATGAAAGAAGCTCATTTATCAGCGCATTCTTATTTACATAATTAAGATCTCTTCCCTTTGTAGATGAGGAAGATGAACCGATCGTCAGATAGGTTCCGCTGCAGTAACCAACCGTACCGTCAGAGGTCTTTACCTTGTACCATACTGAATTATACTTCTGGGTGCTTACAAGTGTGACCTTTTCATTGGGTGACAGCACCTTTATTACCTTTGAATTGGTAGTATAGCTTTCTCTGAGGTTAAGACCGTCGCTTACATTTACATAAGCTGTCATGGAATTTCCGCTGGATGTTGTTGTTACGTTACCATATGAATTAAGAACAATATTTTTCAGATCCGAAGAATATGTCCAGCCTGTGCCGAGATTGTATGAGAACGATACAAGCGCGTCAAACTGCTGCTGATTGAATCTTGCGTTATTGGAGATCAGCATACTGTTGACATCTCTTGTATAGTTGTCGTTATTGACCGCATCAACAAGAAGAGCGTAGCCTTCGTTCCTTGTAAGCGCATTATAGAAGGTCTGACCCTCCCATACAACATATCCGTGAGCTATGGTCGGAAGGTTATTTGCAAGTCTGTCGTATGTTATATTCGATACAAAACCCTCCTTCTCACCAATGAATCTGATGACCTCATCACTGGCACGAAGGGGTTCAATAGCGGTTGTCTTTTTGTCAGTCTTGTCTGAAACGAAAATATCAGCCTTGCCGTCATTACAGGTGACCCAGCCGCTGCCTGCATTTGCGCATGCTGCATACTCAAAAGTACCTGCTGTTTTGGGCTTATAATATCCTGTCCATACATAGGTATTGCCGTCAGCTACTTTATTGGTAGCGTTTACTGTAACTGTCTTGCCGTTTACCTTGATATCAAAGCGAACCTGCTTGCGGTTCTTATCAGTGATGGCAATAAGCTTTACAGTTGAATTCTTTACCGCAGAGTTGGGTGAAGAATATGTAAATCTTACGGGGTTAGCCTCATTTACAGTAAGTGTAAAGATAGTTCTGTGACCGCTGCCGTCTGTCAGGGTGATAGCGCATTTACCCGGGTTTTTGCCGAGAATAAAGCCCTCTGATACAGTTGCGATATTTGAATCGCTGGTGTTCCACCATTTGCCGCCGGATGCATAGCCCTGGATATAAAGGGTCTTGCCTGCGGGGATAGTAGCGCTGTATCTTGAAAGACTTACGCCTGAGGAATCCACACCGCTTACGCTGACCTTACAGGTAGCCTTGACTGTTCCGGTGGAATCAGATGCTGTGATAGTGACTGTTCCTGCGCTGATACCGCTTACAACGCCGTTTCTGACTGCTGCGATACCGGTATTTGAGGATGTCCATTTTACTGCGCCGCCGTCTGAAAGGCTTGCTGTAAGCTTGCAGTTAGCGCCTGCCCTGATGGACTGATATGTAGAGGAAATACTGATATTTGCCTTTGCTTTGACAGTCACCTTATAGGCAGCCTTTGCGCTGCCGCCAGCAGCATCCTTGACTGTGATAGTCGCTGTGCCGGCTTTCAGAGCTTTTACATAGCCGCTGCCGTTGACTGATGCAACAGAGCTGTCCGAGCTGCTGTATGTCACCTTGCCGTTGGAAGGGCTTATCGTGGGCTTCAATGTGGTGCTCTGACCAATGGTAAGAGTACCGGATGAAGATGGAAGCTTTATACTGTCAAGAACTGATTTTGTTACAGTTACTGTACAGGTAGCAGTTTTATCTGACTTTGAATCTGAAACCGTTATCTTCGCGGTTCCCACCTTTACAGCGGTGACAAGTCCCTTGCTTGTTACGGTAGCAACGGAGGGATTCTGGCTTTTCCAGCTAAGATATCCGCCGGAGGTGGTCTTTGCTGTCAGGGTCGAGGTCTTACCCACTGAAAGGCTGAGATTCTTTGCTGAAATAGTTACCTGAGCATCAGCGCCGGGAGAAATAATCCCCGAGGCAGCCGCATCCGTCTTTACCTTTGTGTCAGTTGAGCCGCCGCTGAGATATGAAATATAATCATAATCGCAGCATACATAGCCCTGAGTTCCGTCGCTTGTCTTTACCCTGACCCATGAAGCTCCGCTGAAGCCGAGAACGTCAAATTTTGTTCCGGGTCCCACTGTCTTAATTGCAGCATAGCCTGTGCCCGGGCCCTTTCTGATATTAAGATAAGTTTCTGCCTTTGCGTCAGTAGTGATATCTATATATTCCGAACTGATATATCCTGCAGCGCCGCCGCTTGTTTTGACCTTGATCCAGTCTTTATCCGATACGTCTGTTACGGTCAGTGACTCATTCTTGCCCAGTACATCAATGACCTGATAATTCATGCCCGCTCCTTTTCTGAGATTAACGGAGGTGGTTGTTCTGGCATAAATGGGCTGAGATGCTGCCTGTGCCTGTGTGCCTGTGACCGCAGCCGAGATAACAGGAACCGATGTTCCGATCAGAGCAGCCGTACAAAGCACTGCAAGTGTCCGCTTCATTCTGACCGACAAATTATGATAACCGCCTGAATTTTCTGATGCCAACGGTTACACTTCCTTTCTTGATTTTAAATAGTAACAATCCCGATACAAACACTCTCATTTAGTTGTAATTATTATATCCTGTTTTTAACCTTTATTCAATTGACATTTTGAATAAATTCTTTGTGAAAATTATATCATCAAAGCCGAATCGTACTGTGCAAATCGCCGATAATGTTACTATTGTACCTTTAAGGATATTTATTTAACAAATTTCTACAGATGCAAATTCGCAGATCTGTTCTGATGCTGCCCCGTTTTTTCGCTTCACAGCACAAAAAAACGAACCCCGGAAGGGTCATCTCTGCCCTTCCGGGGGGGTTCAATAAATTGCCATGAACACTGCATTTTATCACTATAGTGCGCTGAAAAACGCATTTTCCGTCAGTCCGGAGCAATTCCTCACAATAATGTGAACGCTACCTTATTATCCTGTCCATGAGAGAAATTACCGCTTTTTTATATCTCGTCTCAAAAAATCCCAGCGCCGTATCATAGACAAAGAACAGCAGGACATACCCCGCTATGGCAATAACAAAAAGGACATTTTCGCTGATGCTTTCAATTACAAAACTGATACCAAAAATATAAAAAACTGTATACAAATATGCAAAACCGGTAACAACTGACAATATTGCTTTTACAATAAGCCCCCCAGGCTTTTTCAGCCTTGCTTCAAGAAACGACCTGAGCAGAGGGTAATATCCGGGCAGAAGGATAAAAAGAAGTATGCCGCTTTTTTCTGCGCTGAGAAAAAAGCCTGCTCCTGAGATCACGATATATGAGCATACCGCAGCTGCCCTTCCGGTCTTATATGATATAACAAGCAGCAGCAAACCGGATAAGAATGCTGCTGCATATTGTCCTGTTCCCGCCGCTCCGCTTATTACAAACATTACCAGCGACAGGGCTGCGGATATTCCGCCCAGCGCCGTTTTCAAAGCCGGTCTCATGATAATTACCTGCAGCAGCTGTTGCAAAGGCAGTCGCTGCAAAGAAGACAGGACAGAAACTCACAGCAGCCGCATCCGGAAGAGCTGCCCTGATAAGAAGTATGCGTACCCTGACGCTGCTTTGATATCCTGCTGAAAAATGAGCGGTATTCCACATCATCCGGAGCAAGCCGGCAGGCTGCCGACGCATAATTATATGCTTCCTCAAGCCATCCCTTATGATAGCAGATCACCGACATAAGATAATACCATTCAGCGCTGCGCTGTGACGGGGGAATTGATGACAGCCGCTGTTCCGCTTCGTCATATCTGCCGTTATTTATCAGTATCCTGATATCGGTATATCTTCCGGCAGCTTCTGAATACGAGCCGCCCGAATATGTATTATAACCTCCGCGTCTTGATGAATTGCCGCTGCGCATATCAAGGATCATATCATATGCGGAGTTTATCTCCTTCATCTTTTCGGAAGCCTCATCAGCAAGAGGGCTGTTCTGATATCTGTCGGGATGATATTTTTTTGCAAGCCTTCTGTAAGCCTTTTTTACTTCCTCATCGGTTGCGTCCGGTGAAATGCCGAGTATTCTATAGGGATCGTTCATTAATTATCCTCCTAAGCGGGTTATCTATCAGGTAAAGGATTCACATATATGCAGGCAGCACTGACAGCAGTCGCCTCCGTCAATACCGCAATCGCCGGATCCGGAGCTGCCGTATGACCGCTGAAGCTCCTCAGCTGACCTTGCAGCCTTCACCTTTTCATAATATTCAGTATACTCCTTATTCTGCGGATCAAGCTCAGCTGCTGTTTTTGCATAATCGCTGCAGTTTTCAAGCCAGCCCTTGTACATACTGAGCACCGCCATAAGATAGTTCCATCTTGCCATGTCAGAGGGCATCTGCATTTCCGTCAGCATTTTCTCCGCTTCGTCATAGCTGCCTTTTTCAATAAGCTTCTGTATTTCATCAAAGCTGTTATCCTGTTCCATTTAATTTCCTCGTTTATTATCAGAGTTTTTTTCATTATATTTATCAATAGTATATTTCTTCTGTTGATATGATAAACCATCGTATACGATATTGTCAAGTATTGCTTTAAAAGAATGAAGCTCCAGAAGCTCATAGGAAAGTATCATCTGGGATGCGGTCATATTCAGCACCTCGTTGCAATATCCCATAGTCGCCTTTATATCTCCCTGATACTTTGCCGCAAAGGGATTGAAATTATGATGCTTCATATCCTTCTGAACATCGTCTGCCGCATCTATCAGATAGATCCAGCGTCCTACAAAATAGCCGAACACCTCCATCTGATGCCTCATCGCCTCTCCCGGAGAGATCATACCGCAGAGCTTTTTTATCAGCGTTGCCGTCGGGTCAGCAGACCTGTCAATCCCGGCATTGTTCCTTTCAGCCTCCGCCTGACTTTCCATCATGGCTGCTGTCAGAGAATCTATCTCGGGATAGGCTTTCAGCGCCCTTTTATAATTACCGTGAAATACAAGCCTGAGAAAAAAGGCTGCCAGCTTCTTCAGAAATCCGCTGTCAAGTATCGTATCATTAAGCTTATATCTGGTCATTATCACAGATACAGCTCCCGCAAAGCTGAAAGCCCATCCCTCCCCCTTACATATGCTGCATTTTTTCAGGGGATTCACTGTGCATCTTCCTTTGCGGACACAGTATTTTTCATCGTTTACGGACAGACACAGCATCGCAAGCACCGTACAGTCATAGCTCAGCATCAGTGTGGACAGCAGCCCGTATTCCTTTTTCATGCTTTTGCATAAGCCGCAGTATACGCTCTTATACAACTGATAATCCTTTACCTTCAATTCATCCTTGAAGGGACGCAGATATCCGAACATACTGTCACCTCCCGTCGGCTTGCCGCCGCAGTTTATTATATAGTGATTAGTGATTAGTTATCAGAATTTGGAATTTGGAAAGTGGGATTATACAGAAGCTTGCTTTACCCTGAAGGGCAATGTCATCAGCTTAGCAGACTTCCTCTTTGCTCCTCCTGTCATACTATTCTCTATTCTCTATTCACTGAGCCGGCATCGCCGGCGCTTCTGGCTTCGTCAGAGGTGTCCACTGGACACCCGCGCCCTTATCAGGGGATAAGTGACGCCCCCATGGCGGAACTTATGCAGAGCTGGCGGCACAGCGAAGCCGTGACGGAGGGGTCAGCGCCGCTGTTGGCGGCTAAATGAGACTGAAAAATTGATAAATGCTGATGACAGCAGGCTTTGGAATTATAACGAGCATCACGAGGGTTTTCTATATCTTTCTTTTTCTATTTTCTGTTTTTTCTCAAATCTCTCGGGATGCTTGGG
The DNA here is from genome assembly GCA_900319255.1 of uncultured Eubacteriales bacterium. Taxonomy (GTDB): domain Bacteria; phylum Bacillota; class Clostridia; order Oscillospirales; family Acutalibacteraceae; genus UBA1213. The sequence goes on along the minus strand of ONNU01000011.1, from coordinate 3,767 downwards.
GGTCAGTGGCAAAAAGCTCAGTGTTCATCAGGGGTTTCATCACTCCCGAGGAAAGCTGTTTTCCCTCGGGATTACTCGCAATTCCTCGTATATGTGATAAGATTTTACCACTCAGGCAAGAAGTTTCCAGAAATCGAGAAATTTTAGTTTTTTCACAGTCTCTATTTCCATTCCTGATTCCTGATTGATATCAATTCCACTTTCCACTTTCCAAATTCCACATTAAGCCCTTAGCTTATAACAGATACTTCCTGAGATACTGCCCGGTGTAGGAATTCTCACATTTTGCTATCTCCTCGGGGGTTCCGCAGGCGATGACTGTTCCGCCGCCGTCTCCCCCTTCGGGTCCTAAATCTATGATATGATCCGCTGTTTTTATCAGATCAAGGTTATGCTCGATCACAATGACCGTATTTCCTGCGTCAACAAATTTCTGCAATACATCAATAAGCCTGTGTACATCCGCAATGTGAAGTCCGGTGGTCGGCTCGTCAAGAATATAGACCGTCTTTCCCGTTGATCTTTTGGAAAGCTCCGTTGCAAGCTTTATGCGCTGGGCTTCGCCGCCGGAAAGGGTGGTGGAGGGCTGACCGATCTTGATATAGCCAAGCCCTACATCTCTCAGCGTTCTGAGCTTATTATATATCCTGGGCTGACTGGAGAAAAACTCGCAGCCCTCTTCAACCGTCATTTCAAGAATATCATAAATTGACTTGCCCTTGTATTTTACCTCCAGCGTTTCTCTCGAATAGCGCTTTCCTCCGCAGACCTCGCAGGGGACGTATACATCCGGAAGAAAATGCATTTCGATCTTGATGATACCGTCACCCTGACAGGCTTCACAGCGTCCTCCCTTGACATTGAAGGAGAATCTTCCTGAGCCGAAGCCGCGCATCTTTGCTTCATTGGTCTGGGCGAAAAGCTCTCTTATATCCGTGAAAACACCGGTATAGGTGGCAGGATTTGAACGGGGAGTTCTTCCTATGGGGGACTGATTGATGTCAATTACCTTATCAAGATATTCAATGCCCCTGATCTCTTTACATTTCACAGGCACCGGTCTTGCCTTGTTCAGGTCAGATGCAAGCTGCTTATACAGTATCTCATTTACAAGGGAGGATTTTCCCGAACCTGATACGCCGGTGACGCAGATGAATTTCCCCAGAGGAAAATCAACATTTATCTTTTTCAGATTGTTCTGATATGCTCCCCTTACGGAAAGAGTACAGCCGTTTCCGCTTCTTCTTTCACTGGGGACAGGGATATATTTCTTGCGGCTGAGATAAAGTCCGGTCTCGGATCTTTCGCAGGCTTTGATCTCGTCAATATTTCCGGCGCAGACCAGCTCTCCCCCATGGATACCCGCTCCGGGACCGATATCTATGATATGGTCTGCGGCATACATGGTGTCCTCGTCATGCTCCACTACTACCACCGTATTTCCAAGATCACGCAGATGCTTCAATGTGCCGATAAGCTTATCGTTATCCCTCTGATGAAGTCCGATGCTGGGCTCGTCAAGAATATACAGCACTCCCGAAAGAGAAGAGCCTATCTGGGTGGCAAGCCTTATTCTCTGGCTTTCGCCGCCGGAAAGGGTACCGGCAGAGCGTGAAAGAGTAAGATATGAAAGTCCCACGCTGTTGAGAAAATCAAGGCGGCTGTCTATTTCCTTGGTGATCGCCTTTGCAATGAATTTTTCACGGTCGCTGAGCTTTGTCTGTTTAACAAAATCTATTGCCTGCTCTACGGACATATCGCAGAACTCGCTTATATTAAGTCCCCCTACCGTTACCGCAAGGCTTTCGGGGGAAAGTCTTTTCCCTTTACACGCATCACAGGGTACTGCGGACATATAGCTTTCTATTTCAGCCTTGATCCAGCTGCTCTGGGTCTCTCTGAATCTTCGCTCCAGATTATTTACAATGCCTTCAAATTCAGTCTTATAGGTTCCGCTGCCGTATTCGCTTTTTCTTTTTACGGTGATCTTTTCGCCCTTTGTGCCGTAAAGGATGATATCAATAGCCTCACCTGTCAGGTTCTCCACAGGCTCGTCAAGGGAGAAATTGTATTTTTCCGCAAGGGCTTCAAGATACATTGAGGCGATGGTGCTTCCCTCCATAGCCCAGCCGCTGCCCTTTATTGCCCCCTGACGTATGGATTTTGTCATATCGGGAATGATGCGGTTTATATCTATCTCCATGAAAACTCCCAGACCGGTGCATTTTTTGCAGGCGCCGAAGGGATTATTGAAGGAAAACATTCTCGGGCTCAGCTCGTCAATGCTTACTCCATGCTCGGGGCAGGCGTAATTCTGGGAATACAGAGTATCCTCGCCGCCGGACACAGAAATGATCGTCAGCCCCCCTGCAAGCTTTGAGGCTGTTTCGATGGAATCCGAAAGGCGGGAGCGTATCTCCGGCTTTATCACCAGTCTGTCAACAACTATTTCTATATTATGCTTTTTGTTTTTCTCAATTGTGATATTCTCGGAAAGATCATAGTTTATTCCGTCTACTCTTACCCGGACAAAGCCGCTTTTTGATGCAGCCTCAAGCTCCTTCTGATGCTGTCCCTTTTTGGCTCTGACCACAGGGGCAAGCACCTGTATCTTCGTCTTTTCGGGCAGGGTCATTACCTTATCCACGATCTGATCTACCGTCTGCTGTTTTATCTCTCTGCCGCAGACAGGACAATGGGGCACTCCTATCCTTGCGTACATAAGCCTGAGATAATCATATATTTCAGTGACCGTTCCAACGGTGGAGCGGGGATTCTTTGATGTGGTCTTCTGGTCGATGGAGATAGCCGGGGAAAGACCGTCAATGCTGTCAACATCAGGCTTATCCATCTGACCAAGAAACATTCTTGCATAAGAGGAAAGGGATTCCACATATCTTCTCTGTCCCTCTGCATAAAGCGTATCAAAGGCAAGGGAGGATTTTCCCGAGCCTGAAAGACCCGTCAGGACAACCAATTCATCTCTGGGGATCTCCACATCAATATTTTTGAGATTATGCTCTCTTGCGCCTTTTACAATAATTTTTTTGAATGACATAATTTCCTCCTGATGCTGATTTTTACGATATTTTCCAATTATGTATACTGATTTTCTCAAAGAGTGTGAAAAAACTATGAAACGCTTATCAATTCTTAATAGTGATCTTGAATATTTTATTCAGGCGGCGGGCTTGCGTCAGCAAGCCCGGTGCCGTCCTAACTTTCTCCCCCTTCCCTCGGGAAGGGGGGCGGGGGGATGGGGCGGAAGGAGTGGATAAATAGTAAAATGATTTCGGGTTTTATAGTTTTTCTTTATATTTTCGGTTTCTTCTGACCGCTGACTTCTTCCAGGGCAGCGGCAAAATGACGCTGCGGACAAAAGGTGAGACCCATAAGAGGGTGGCTTACGCCCCCCTTAAAGGTTCTCCCCTTTTGAAATCCCCTCTCCTTATCACCCCCTGGCGCACCCACGTGCATAGCTGGTTGCCGGACTCGCAGCTTTCTACCGAACGCTCGGTGGAACGGCAAGGGATAGTTCCTGATTATTTCACAGCCTCTTTGTTTGAAATCAAAGTAATATTTGCTGATGAGGAAAGCTCAGCATATGAAAAACATATGCTAAGACGAAAACGACAGCGGCGGCACGCCGCCGCCTGGGAAGAATAAAAACTGGTAAGCTTACAACCAACTTCACGGATTCAGGTATAATTCAAGGAGTGCGATAGCTGCACTCCTTGATCTTACGTTTATTCTTTTTAGTCCTCGCT
>ONNU01000135.1 GCA_900319255.1 uncultured Eubacteriales bacterium | reverse complement strand
GGGGGAGATAAGGAAAAGGGATTTCAAAAGGGGAGAACCTTAAGAGGGGGGGCGCAGCCCACCTCTTGTGGTTCTCCCCTTTTGTCGCAGCGGTAAAGCCGCTGCCCTGGGAGAAACCAGCGTTAACAAAGAAGCCAGGGTCTAAAGAATAACTCCCGATTCTGTGTTTTACTTTAATGCACCGGGGCATACTTCATTAGTGTTTCTACTTTTGTCGCAGCGGCAAAGCCGCTGCCCCGGAAGAACCCAGCGTTAATAAAAAAGCCAGGGTATAAAGAATAACTCCCGATTCTGTGAAAATACTATCTTCATTCCCGCAGCAAGCCGGACTTTATTGACTAAAATATGACATTATCAGGAAATTTACAAAAGAAGTTTCTTTGTGCAGAAAACATCTTCGCAAATCAGGGACTACTTTCTGTCAGGAATTAGTATAATATGTCAAATTTTCAGCTAAGTCTTGATATAATCCCGCTGTTAGTCTATAATAATAGGGTATGTGAACAAAAAAGCCTGCTTTTTCCTGCATTGCCGGAGATCAGGCGCAGATAATAACGGAGGATAAAAATGGAAGGAATAATTCAAAGCATCGTTACAGCTCTCAGCGGTATTCCGAAGGAGCTTGTGGTTTTTCTTATCTCTTTATGTCCCATACTGGAGCTGAGAGGCGGACTTATTGCTGCAAGTATTTTAGGCGTTGATATGTGGATAGCCATACCCATATGCATACTCGGCAATATTCTTCCCATACCGTTCATTCTGCTGTTTATCGAAAAGATATTCGAGCTTCTGAAAAACACCCGGTTTGTCAAAATGATAAACAAGCTTGAGGCAAAAGCGGAAAAGGGCGCTCAGAAAATAATGAAGCATAAAAAATGGGGACTTCTGCTTTTTGTAGGCATCCCGATCCCCGGCACAGGCGCATGGACAGGCTCACTTGTAGCTGCGCTTTTCCATTTCAAGCTCAAGGACGCGATCCTTGCTATTCTCGGCGGTCTTGTGCTTGCAACCGTCATCATGACCTTTATCTCCTACGGCATCCCCGCAATCTTCTCAATGTTTGTAGGTTGAGTAAGAGCTTTCAGCTGTTGGTTCTAAGTTTTTAGTTTATGAATTAATGTTCAGAGATGGATTCAGGGTTTGAGAATATCGGAGGTGGCAGAGGGTTTTTCTGCGACTTTCTGCACACTCTCAATTCCTGATTCCTAATTAAATTCCACTTTCCAAATTCCAAATTTCAAATTTTATAAACTAATCACCAATCTCAATTCTGCTTTCTGACTATCTCATATTCATCGTCCCTGCGGTAATAGGGGCAGGCTTTTTGTGAGCCGCTCATCAGGGAATAATATTCGTCCTCGTCAAGGCTGACAAGACATTCGTATTCCTCGTAATCTTCATTGTATACATAATGGGTGCAGCTTTCACAGTTAAGTCCTTCGCTCATAATTATCCCTCGCTTTGGCAAAATATTTGTACTGACACAGGCTTCGTTACTTTTGATGGATCAGTTCAGAATTCATATATAGATTATATCACTTTTCAACAGATTTAGAAAGGAGCAATTATGAAAAAGTTTCATTTTTATGCCGTGATGTCAAGAATGAAATATATAGACCGGTGGTCGCTGATGAAAAATACCCGGACTGAAAATCTCAGCGAGCATACTCTTGATGTGGCTATGATCGCTCATGCGCTGTGCATAATAAATAATAAATGCTTCGGCGGAAATGCTGATCCGGAGCGCGCGGCTGTAATTGCGCTTTTCCATGACTGCACAGAGATCATCACCGGCGATCTCCCCACTCCTATAAAATATTCCAGCAAAACCCTGCGCAGGGCATACGCTGATATTGAAAGCGAGGCTGCCGATCAGCTTCTTTCCACCTTGCCCGATTATATGCAGGAGGATATGGAGGAGATACTTTCTCCGGCTGATTATACAGATGAATATACCCTGCGTCTTGTCAAGGCTGCCGACAAGCTTTCGGCGCTTATCAAATGTATTGAGGAAATGCAGATGGGCAATAACGAATTCCGCAAGGCTAAGGAAGAATCTGAAAAGTATCTTCTCAGGCTTGATCTGCCGGAGGTCACGGTATTTATGAGGGATTTTCTGCCCTCCTATTCCCTGTCCCTTGATGAGCAGAATATAGCGTTGTGAATTTGTACAAGATATACTATACCGTATTGTTGAATTATATCAATGCCGCTATTTTTTTAAAATATGTTTGATTATTGACCCAATATAAATTATAATGTTAATCAAGTGATGTCAGGGAAATGCTGTATCCCGGAGCTTCCGGAAATCCGGCGTTTTCCGTGTTTATCTATCGTTTTCGGCATAAGTCTGAAAAGGAGATCATTTTATGTCAAAAAAGAAAAACAAAAAGAACAGCAGCTATAACGGAAAGCTGCATATATCCGATTCCTCAAGCACCGTCCAGAGACACAGGATGGAGGAGGTGGAGGAGTTTTCTAAAAAACGTCAGGAGCTTGATAAGCCTATCCCCGCTCCCGCAAAGGCAAATCATTCCGAGCTTGAGCATACGGAAAAGCCTGCAAAGAAAAGCTCCTCCGCTCCGAAGGATAACGAGGTAGTATTTTACAGCAGCACTCCGGATTATGATGCGCCTATCCCCCCGAGACCTGCGACAATAAATGAGGACTCAGGGGAAAATACGCTTGTGGATATAAACAATCCCGTATTTTCCGCAGGCGAAGAGGATGATGAGGATTTTGTCGATATCTCCTCCGCCTCAGCAACAGCAGCCTCAGCGCCTGCTCCGGCATCTGCTAAAAAGAAGGCTCCCAGGACCGCCGCTGCTGCCAAGGACAATACCCACAAGACAGCTGGCGGGAACGAAAAAAAGAAAAAGCCTGTAAAGCGTGTTGTTATCAGCGTTATATGCTGTATACTGGCGGCTCTTATGATAATCTCGGGAACGGGCTGCGTTGTGCTTTATTCATTCCTGAGCAGCTATAATTATCAGGCTATCGATTCCGAGATGAGCAATCTCACTTCAAAGAGCGAGCCGGGTGTTCCCGGCAAGGAAACCAATAATACCAATGCCTATGAGGGCAAGCTCAAGACGGATAATAATATCCTGAATGTCCTGCTTATCGGCGCTGATACCCGAAGGGGAGAAACAAAGGGTAATTCTGATACCATGATCCTTCTCTCCATTGATACAAAGAATAAAAAGCTGAAGCTTCTTTCCTTCATGCGTGACACCTGGGTAACGATACCGGGCTATGATGACAACAAGCTGAATGCTGCATTCACCTTCGGCGGCGCAGAGCTTACGGTAAAGACCATTCAGGCAAACTACGGCATACTCATCGACCGTTACGCTATAGTTGATTTCAAGAGCTTCAAGAATATTATTGATAAGCTGGGCGGTATTGATGTTGAGCTGACGCAGGAAGAGGTCGATTATATCGACTGGCAGACCTGGACAAACAATCAGGCTGATACACGAAACGAGCTTGACGCATACAGCTATGAATACAAGCCCAACAGCAAGGGCGATGAGGTCGCAAAGGTACACCTCAACGGCAGACAGGCTCTCTGGCACGCAAGAAACAGAGGCGAGGACGGTATATGCAGCGGTGACGACTATGTAAGAACGCTGCGTCAGAGAAATGTTATCGGCATCGTAATCAACAAGCTCAAAAAGACCGATACCACAACGCTTCTCAGCACCATTTCAGAGATCGGTTCAATGATAACCACCAACCTCAAATCCTCAGAGATCATCCAGCTTGCGAACAATCTGTCGAAATATTTCAAATATGAGATAGTTTCCCAGTCAGCGCCTGATTCCGATTCCTTCGGCACAGATTATGTATATTCAGATTATTATGAAAATCCTGTATATGTTTACGGTGATTTTGTTTCCGCGATCCTGATTATGGATTGGGATGATTTCCGTCAGAAGATCGCTGATTTCGTATTCAATGACGAAAACAGGCTTGATGTTCCGGAGCAGACAGAGCAGACTGAGGAATCCACCGAAGCTGCCGGCGATGCTGCGGCGCAGGATTATACAGCCTACGAATAGCCCGGCAATATAGCATGGCTCCTGAGCGCACCGGCATTCAGGATAAGCTGCCGGCAAAAAAGACATGAAGAAAAGCCGATGAATCCCTGGTTCACCGGCTTTTTGCTTATTGAACAAAGAACAACAAAGGAAGTGGTTAAATGGAAGATAAGAATATTTATTCAAACAGCGGACGCATGGATTACGGCGACGGCTTTTCTGATGACGACGCCCCCATCTATCCGCAGCAGGACAGCTCCCGTACTCCCATGCAGCCCGGCGGCGGTCACGGTCAGCCCAACGTCAGAACCGGCAAAAGAAAAAAGAGCAAGGGCAAGACCGTTTTCATGGTGATACTCATTATCGTACTGGTAATACTTGTCACAGTGGGAATATTTCTCATACTGGTGCTTGGCAGAGTGCATTATACCGGCGATAGGATAGATCATTCCATCGCAGAAAATGCCGGCGTCACCCTGAGAGATACCGGAACGACAAACATCATGCTTTTCGGCGAGGACAACCACAAGGACGGCGAACACGGAAGATCGGATTCCATGATACTTCTGAGCATCGACAAAAAAAGCGGTCAGCTCAAGCAGACATCCTTCATGCGTGATATTTTCGTCAGCATCCCCGGCTATGACGACAACAAGCTCAACGCTGCATATGCATTCGGCGGCGCAAAGCTTGCCTGCGAAACGCTGGAGCTGAATTTCGGCATCAGGATAGATAATTACTTGATCGTTGATTTCAACAGCTTCACAGATATCGTTGATTCACTGGGCGGCATTGATCTGGAGCTTACATATAATGAGATAACCTATATCAACTGGCAGTCCTACCGCAATCATCAGACAGAGGATGAAAATGAGCTGAAGGCTGATGAATACACCTATTACCTTGACAGGGACGGCTATGAAGTAGCGCTTGTTCATGTAAACGGACGCCAGGCGCTCTGGTATGCAAGGGACAGAGACAGCGCCGGCTCAGATTTTGACCGTACACAAAGGCAGCGTATCGTAATAAATACCATCTTCAACAAGCTCAGATCCACAAATCCCTTTACACTCATGGGAACTGTATATTCCGCAGCGGGATATCTTACAACCAATATGGATCCCATTTCCCTGACCGGAAAAGGCTTTGAATTACTGGGAGCGCTGAGCTACGAAAAGAAAGAGCACAGACTTCCCTCAGATGATAATTATTATAATGACTATTACGACTACTGCGGATCGGTGCTTGTCATTTCCGATAACGAGCTTGAAAGAGAAAGGCTTTACTCCTTCATCGAAAACAAGCAGGACTGACCCCGCAGGCACAAACACACAGGAGGCACATAAATGGCAACCAATAAAAAAAGAAAAAAGAAGGCTCCCCGGATGGCTGATCCCAACAGCAAACGAAGCATGGAGAAAAGCAAAAAGGCAAAGAAATTCGATGCCACCTCGATAGTAATGCTGTGCATACTCTTTGCGGTAGTTGCGATAATCATGGTGCTGATAGTTGCAGCCATCGGTCCCGGCAGCGGTGAGAATAACCAGAGCAGTCAGCAGGAAGCCTCTGTTGTTTCCGTCAGCAGCGAGGAAGCCGGCTCAGATCTTCTTGCCGAGCAATTTCCCGAGCTTGATGCGGCAGTGACCTATACCGCCGATATCGTCATCAAGGATCACGGTACTATCAAGGTAAAGCTTGACCAGAGCGCTGCACCTGTCACAGTCAGGAACTTTGTAGGGCTTGCAAATTCAGGCTTTTACAACGGACTGACCTTCCACAGGATAATCGAAGGCTTCATGATGCAGGGCGGCGACCCCAACGGCACAGGCACCGGCGGTTCAGCCTACAATATCAAAGGTGAATTCAGCGCCAACGGCTATAAAAACCCCCTCTCTCACACAAGAGGCGCCATCTCAATGGCAAGAAACAGCTTTGATATGAACAGCGCCAGCTCCCAGTTCTTTATCTGCCAGAACGACAGCCATGTAAGCTCCCTTGACGGCAATTATGCGGCTTTCGGATATGTCACAGAGGGCATGGAAATAGTAGACAGGATCTGCACCGAAGCCAAGCCCATCGACAACAACGGCAAGATTGCCTCAGAAGCTCAGCCCGTTATTGAATCTATCACCATCACGGAGACACGTTAAAAAAATTTGGAATTTGGAAAGTGGAATGTGGAATTATATTTTGTCATTCAGTCAGTGTCTGCCAAAAAAACTGACCGGACAGTTGTTCCTGACTTCTTACTGATCATCATTCACCACTTATCATTTTCTACAGATTCTGCTACAAAAATTTGGTAAATATTTTTTCAGAAAAGTTGACTGTAAAAGGTCAACTTTTTTGTTAAATCGAGGGATTTATGAAGGGGTATTTATGTCGCTTAGCGGTTGACTGTTAAAAATTTATAATGCTTCGGTCATACTTCTTTCAACCGATTTTGCAGCACCGTTATCCCACAATTCCTCCCTCCTGCAAATTTCTCATTATGCAGTAAATTAATATCACATTTACGAGAGATCACGAGAAATCACGAGAAATCACGAGAAATCACGAGAAAAAACGGCTTCCCTCGTAATTGCTGAAACCCTGATGAACACTGGGTTTATCGCCATCAATTACGAACATTACGAGAAATTTCAGAAATAAATAGAAAATAGAAAAGGAAAGTTATATAAAACCCTCGTAATCCTCGTAATTTTTCCAAAGCCTGCCATGAAAGAGCCTACTGCTATCAGCATTTGGAACCTGATCGAATCCGGAATTGTATTAAAAGCATGGCTGCAAATTCTTTATTCATTTTAAGTCTTCTGTTTAATTCCACTTTCCAAATTCCAAATTCCAAATTCAAATAAATTCCTGATTCCTCATTCCTCATTCCTCATTCCTAATTCAAAACAATTCCACTTTCCACTTTCCAAATTCCAAATTAAAATAATCAGCGCAAAAAAGCGGGCAGGAACATCTCCCGTCCGCTTATAATAATTATTCAGCTGTAACATTGACCACCTGATTTGCGCGGATGAACTTTATGAATTCATCCTTTGGCAGGGGCTTGGAATAGTAATATCCCTGTATGTATTCGCATTCAAGCTCCCTGAATTTGTCGGCAAGCTCCTTTGTTTCCACGCCCTCTACAACGATCTTCATTTTCAGTGCCTTTATCATCTTTATGATATTCTCCAGTACGATGACCATATTGGGATTGCTTTCGTCGATCCTTGCAAGGGTCTTGTCGATCTTGATTATGCAGAAGGGCAGCGATGCTATTCTTGTCATATTTGAATAGCCTGTGCCGAAATCATCCAGCGAAAAGCTTATTCCGGCATTATGCATTGTGGTGATATTTTCTACGATGGTATTCTGGATATCGCCGGCGGCTGTCTCCGTTATCTCAAGATTTACCTGATCCGGCAGCACCTTGTTCTTTTTCATGATCGAGAACATATTGCTGGCAAGATCATCCTCCATGCACTGGGCAGGCGAAAGATTAACCTCGATATAATCAAGCCCCAGTCCGTCATATTCCTCGCTGCCGATAAATTCGCAGACCTTTTCCATTACGATCTGACCGATACGGTGTATCATGCCGTTTTTCTCTGCCGCAGGTATGAAAATGTCAGGCGATACAAAGCCGTATTTCTTTGTATAAAGTCTCAGCAGGGCTTCTGCGCTGGTGAAACGGTTATCCTTGATGGAATAGATAGGCTGATAATACACCTCAAACCGATCCTCTGTGATAGCGTCCTCAAGGATAATATCTATATCACGCATTATACTGTATCTGCTCTTTGTGCTGACATTTGATGCATACAGGACATTGCCGGTGTAGCGGTTTTTCAGATCCTGTCCCAGCGCTACCATAGCGTCCATATTGTCAATATCATCCGGTATCTTCGTAATGCATACGCAGACCACAAGATTCAGCTGCATTTCATGATATCTGATAGGCTCCTTATATTTATCATTGAGATATTCAGCGATATCCTTTGCCTTATCCCTGCTCTTACCCTCGAGCTTTATTCGGAAATTGCCGGATTCCGTATAGTAGATATCCGCATTCACGCCCTTTTGCTTGACCGTCCTGAGCATCTCATCAGCTACAATCTTCTTTACCATCACTGAATCACGATAGCCCAGCATCTCACGGATAACCTTATAATTAATCACCTTTATCATAATGATAGTCTCAGGCTTTTTATTCTTGAAGCTGCGGGTGATATCGTTATCATAGGCGCTGAACTTGATAAGCCCGGTATCGCTGTCGGTAAGCTCCTCCGGACGCTGCACCATCATGAACAGGAAAAGCAGCCCTGTGGCATTTGCAAACATATCAATAAGAACATCCGGCACAAGGAACTGGAACACCGCAGCTCCGCCCATCAGCAATGTTGCAACGATGATGGAAACCACCTTTGGTATCGTGAGCATTTTCCAGTTGCTTATCACTCTATGGAGACAATAGAGAACGTAATATCCATTGATGATATAAAGCATGATAAACCAGCTGCCCCTGGTATATTCCCCGGTATCGCTGATATAGAAGATGCTGTGGGTAAAGAAATTGAGCAGCATCATCACGACCACAAGCCCCACCGGCAGGAAAAGCCATATTTTTCTCACAATACCATTTGACGCCTTGAACCAGGTATCGGTCAGTATAATAATATAATTCAGACAGAAAAACGAAGTAAACGCTCTGAGCATAAGATAGATCGAGTGAAAAACCATTTTTTCAACAATGAATTCACCCCCGCTTCTGTCATAGCACACAGCGATGATATCAGAAGTGCAGGTAAATATTGCCATTGTTGACAAAAAGATATAGACCTGATTCAGCTTGCCGTTTGTCATTTTTCTTACCAGCAGGCAGCCAACGAGAATGATCTCAATGACCAGCGCCGCATAATCAAAATAAAGATTCTTTTCCATCCGGCACCTCCGTGACCGAAGCCATACAAACAAATTTCCTCATATCCGCTTTCACAGTGCTCCCTCATGCATTGCAAGCGCCTTATTCCTTCAAAAAGCAAATTCTACCGCTTACCCGTATTATACTACATTCATAGATAACATTCAATACATTTACACAATATTTCATATAATTTTCAGCTTTTATTGTATAGTTTTACAAAAATTTTAATATTTTTATATCATAATAAATAAATCACATTTTTTTGTTATCCGGTCTGATAAACAAATGATAATGAATATGTACAGTCTGGATTATTCATATAAATCATTAAATGTGAAACAGAAGACTGAATAATTAATGCCTGAATCCGTTATTCCGCTTTTATGCCCTGAATCATGCTTTATACGTATTTCTGCTTTGGTGAGTCAAAAGGGGGTTTTGGCTGTTGGGTTTTGGCTGTTCTGCTTTCATTCGTTGAGCAATGCTTCATTAGTGTTTCTGCTTTGGTCAGTCAAAAGGTGGAAACCACAAGGGGGTTCCCCCCTTGAGTTTTCCCCCTTTTGCAATCCCCTTTCCTTAACCCACGTGGTATGCCGGACTTTAATGACTAAGAGTTGGTATTGTCGGGAGCTTTACAAAAGAAGCTTTCTGATGCAGATAGTAAATCGGATGACTGAGAAGGTAAAATCCCGAATCAACTCACGACACCGATCCTCCGCGCGTTGGACAGAAAGCAGAAATTCGATAAAACCTACCCACGTGGAGCAAACCGGGGGAGATAAGGAAAAGGGATTTCAAAAGGGGAG
>ONNU01000314.1 GCA_900319255.1 uncultured Eubacteriales bacterium | reverse complement strand
GATTTTCCAGAGTGTAAAATATCTTGAACAGTATGAATCGAGGTGAACGCAGATCATATTATTACGCCCCCGGAAAAAGAAAATGCTGTAAGTGGATCCGATACCGACGGCGGAAGAGTTTATGCTGTGCCATCGCTGTTATGGGGCTGATAATACGCGGCTGCCGCCAATAAGACATGATTTTTATGAAATGGTCTGCCGGTATCTGATTGGCGCGCGATGCAGGTGTCAGAGCCGGGGCAGGGTTTGACAATGCTGTGCTGTCAAAGAAATAGCTATTGCTGAATGATATTACAGAATCTGATTATCTTGAGCCTGCTCATTTGCTGAACCCCCGGAATTATTTTACATGAATCATCATTTGCTTTTCTCTGACAAATGGCACAGATTTGTGACAAGCCGACAAATATATGCTTGCATTGAACCTGAGCCGTGAAACTGATATCTCCGCTGAGGGCTGAAAAAGGGAATCCGCTGTTCCACTTTAATGAATTGAGTCATGCTTCGTTAGTATTTCTGCTTTGGTGAATCAATATGGAAACCCCTTTCCTTATCCCCTGTAGCACCCATCTGAATATGCAGCCTTTCGCTGGTGCAGATCGTCATTTCTCCGTTTACCGTCAGTATGCCAAGGGTCTTTTTTATGGCTGGCGATGCGGGCGGGATGAAATATGCTTTCGTCATGCTGACGCTCTCTGTTTTTCCAAGATTTGTTATGCTGTGTCCCGACGGCGATGCAAAACCGAAAAACATCGTGCCGATAAATTTTGCCGCTTTGCTGTTATAGCACCCCCGGACTGATATGAACGATGCGTCAAGCAGCGGCGGTTCAAGGCTTTCATAACAGTTCAGTATGAGATACAGCGCTGCGGGGTCATTGAGGGTCTTCTGTACCTTTTTGTGGATGGCTTTTGCAAGCTCGTATATATCCTTATGCTTTTTCTTTATCTCTATGCTGAATGCCGTGGAATAATTGCCCAGAGAGCCGCTGTTATAGCCGGGAAGCCTGCTGCGCAGATCTGACGCTATAATGATCTTGTCTGCGCCTTCCTCTGTCATCATCTGCGCTATCAGAAGGTCGTTTACCGTGATCCCGTTTTCGCGGCAGCTGAAAGTCATCGCCTCTACCTCTTCCCTGCTCCGCCTGCTCAGGGCATGGAACGGCTTATTGCTCTTTATATATTCTCCGGCAAAATCCCGGTACCGGCTGTAATCAGGGGGATCATGCTTCTCCCTTTTCCAGTCGGAGTTTGCTTTGTTTACAAGCATCCTGCTTATCAACGGCATACGGTTTTTATCCGGGAAAGTGTTTTCCGCTGAGATAAGCCTTTCCGGCGCATATTCAGGCTTTTTCCCCCTTGCATAATACTCCGCAAGCTCCTGCGCAAGCCCCAGCGCTCCCCTGCCGTCCGTCAGTAGATGATGGAATACCAGCAGAAAGCCTGTCCTCTCCCCTGTCTCCCCTATCTTCCATGCCGACGCTTTCAGCATCCCTTCATTGAACAGATTCCACTCATACCCTGTCAGACGTTCAAATTCCCTGAGTATTTCCGCATCCTCAAGATCGGCAAGCATCTTTTTCTTTATGATAAGCTCTGTTTTTGAAATTTCTGTTATGTCATAATAATATGCATTGCTCCTGCGGTCATGCCCCAGAAGGGCTTTCAGAAAGGGGTGAGCCTGCGCAAGAACGGCAAAGCTGTCTTTTATCCTTTTTTCATCAAAGGGAGCGCTTACCTCCGCAGTGATGCCGAAGCTCATGCCCGGGCACATCAGATGCGCTCTTTCCGTATACAGATATTCCATAATGCGGCTCTCCTTTCCAAGGGGATTTCATACCGTTTCAGGGTCAGCGGAAATCATCGGGTCTGATTTCCTGAATATCATCATAATAGCTGCCTGCTACATATTTCACGGAGAATTCCTCAAGATCGGCAACACATGACCATTGTGTTATCGTTCCGCCGTAGGAATCGGCTGTCATGCTTACGGATTCAAGTATCTCCATAGCTTCGTCTGTAGTGTTTTCGGGATGCTCTGCAAGTCGGTCGGTTATGGTATCGAATCTGTCGCACAGACCTTTATAGCTGCCATTTGCGGGCGCAAGCTCGAAATTCGTGCAGATATTGCTTTCAATGACCTCCATTTTGTCATCTGTCCATTCCACGACTACCGCTTTTCCGCTTTTATCTGCTATAAACAAATGCTGTGTGGTTTTTTCCAGCATCTGCATATCGTATTTTCCCAGAAGCTCTACCGCCTTATCTACATTTTCTGCGCGGTCAAGCAGAAGGCGCACTGCTGCTGTTATTATGATATCAGGCTTGCCGCTGTCCTGATGAAGCTCCTGTTTTTTGAGGTTGAGTATCGAAACACTCAGCCCCTTTTCATTTACTCCGTCAACACAGATATATGGCGATGCAAGCATGGATAATCTGCCGCCGAGGCTCAGAGGGTCTGTGCTGTTGGTAGAGCCTGCCCCCAGCATATCAAGAGCGACCGTTGCCATGGATTCATAGCCGATTTCAGGAGCTGTATGCACAACAAGAGCATCCGTCTGTTTATGGTCAAAGTTTCTTCCCACAGCATATTTTCCGTCCGGTGTCTTTGTGAGAAATGCGCTGCAGGAATATTCTGATTTATTGCCGCTGAAATCAAAGCCGAAGTAAAATTCATCACTGATAAATGACAAAAGCTTATCTGTGCTGTTGATCTCTGCGGATAATACCTTATCAAGGTCATAATTCTGCCTGTAATCCACCTTGTACAGTCCGTCCCCTGCCTTCGATGCGCTTGTCATGGTTGCTATTCGTCCGTAAAGTATCACGCCGCATACTATCAGAAACGCCAGCAGCGCTCCGATTATGCTCAATATCACGATCAGCAGGACTTTTTTTGATTTCTTTGCTTTTGTCATCTTTATCACCCGTGTGTTATGTATTTTTCCCTGTGGACATTTTAATTATAGCACCCTTACCATACACATTAATTCTTTGCGGAAATTTTACGCCCCGGAATGAGCGCAAAAAAGAACGTATACGCAGAAACGGCAGCAGGCATATGCCCGCCGCCGTCTGAAATATTTCGAAAGATTTGTTTTATCATGGAATGCGTAAGAAAGCCCGGCGCTTTCCTGCGCTGAGATCAGGATTTACCCGTTTGTTTCTGCCGGGCTGATATTTCCGGTCAGACTTACCCTTGAGGGATGGCGCTGTGTGCCGACAGATAATGTATTTTCGCCTGCATATACCGTCAGGGCAGGCATTGTTATATCCTCCTCAGTTTCGTCCATATTGATGCGCTTCTGGGTGCTGTATTCAATACGGTCTGCGTTCGTTCCCGAGCCTGCAAGCGGATTATCAAGATAAATATCCTCTGTACGGCTGTTTGTTCCGTCTGTCACTGTGACGGGGATCTTATAGCCGTAGGGGATAAACTCCGCCGGCAGCGTTGAGCCTTCAACGATCATCAGCTGCGCGGCATCCTCCGGTGTTATGGGCTGACCGCTTACGCCTGAGCCGATATTGACAGCCAGATATGTCGCCTCCGCAGGAGCGGTGGCTGTAAATTCTACGCTGTCATAGACAGTGGTATTGTTTCCGGTATTGCTGCTGCCGAGAAACTGCCCTATAGTATTCCACCAGGCAAAGCCGAAACGGTAGCTGCTATACGGACAGGAAAATGAATAGGCTGTTCCCTCCTTGCAGAGCAGCTTTTTTGTCGTTACCCATTCCGAAGAGCTTTCCCTATTGCCGTTGCCGTAATTCCAGAAGCCCTGCTGAATATCTCCGTCACAGATATTTATTGTCTTATCTCCGACGGACTGGATGGTCTCTGAATACGGCTCATATGCTGTTGCGCTGGAGCCTGCTTCTATCTGGATGCTGTGGATATCCGTGAGAGTCATATCCGCATCGTTTTGTCTGCGGAATACAAGACGCACACTGCCTGGTTCATTCAGGGTAAAGGTCTCACTGTATGACCAGCTGCTCCATCCGTTTGGTTGTCTGCTGACAGCTATACCGTTGCTATCATAAACATACACCATAACATTGCAGTATCCGACGTTGGTTTTCCATGACACAGTATATGTTCCGGCATCAAGCTGAGTCGAACCGACCTGATGCTGTCTTGTAACACGGTCATCCACAACACTGTCCGGATAGGAAAGGAATCCCATCGCCAGAGAATCATTGAATTTGTTTTTTCCGATAACCGGCGATGAAGCGCTGCTTCCGTAAATACGGTAATCAGTGACAGCCCCGGCAGCGCCGGCAGTGAAGCTCAGCGGAGGAACGCCCTCAATGCCGCCCTGCTCCTCCTTCCTTTTGCGCAGCATCATAAACAGAAGTCTTTTCGTCCTGTTATTCATTGCCTTCACCCTCGACAAATTCATACCATGTATCGCTTGAAGCCTCATAGATATAGACCCTTGCTGTACCCTCTGTTTTCCAGTCCGCCACAAAGGCAAGCGCACCCGAGGGAACATCAAAAGCTTCATTCTCGCACAGAAGCGGCTCACAGTTATCCTTTGTAAGGGTACTGTTCAGCTCATCAATATCCTCTGCCAGAAGTACAAATTCACCCCTTTCGATCCTGCTGATGCTTCCGAAATCCGGCGCATCATTTTCCTCAAACATCATTCCGAGCCTTATTACTTTGCTCATAAAATCATCCTTTCTTTTATAAAAAATTTTTTCAGGAAATACCGCCGGGCTGTCTGTCTTTTGCCCTGAAGGTACCCCTTCACTACTCAGCCCATTCTGCGAAAAAGTTGACCTTTTTTGGTCAACAAAATTGAAAAAACACGAAAAAAATTTTATAATTCCGCAAAAGCATAAAGTTGCTGTTTTCAGAAGAGTTTTCCGACCTTTTGATCCACCAAAGCAGAAACAATAATGATTTATGGCTCAGGGCGTTAAAGTAGAAAATCAGTTTCGGGATTTATTCTTTATGCCCCGGCTTCTATTTTACGCTGACTTCTTCCAGGGCAGCGGCTTTGCCGCTGCGGACAAAAGAGGAGAACCACAAGAGGTGGGCTGCGCCACCTATTTGTTTGATATCAGAGTATACTAAGTTGATTGGGAATGTTCTGCATTTCAAGAACATACGCTAAGACAAGTGTGACACCGGCGGCACGCCGGTCTCCCCTTTTGAAATCCCTTTTCCTTAT
>ONNU01000106.1 GCA_900319255.1 uncultured Eubacteriales bacterium | reverse complement strand
GTTATTTTTCTGTCGTCTTCAATAAGTAAAATGTTCATATTACCTCTAAATATTTTCGTTTCTGATAGTCTCGATAATATTCTGCTTCTTTATGCTTGAAACGGAGTACAGCATTATACTGCCCACAATAACGGTAACAGCAATTACGCTGATAATGACAGGAATCACCGGGAAATTGTAGCAGCTCATTCCTGCTGCTTTTGCATTTATCATCAGATCGATCAGACTGCATATTCCCCAGCCTGTCAGCAGCCCGGCAGGTATTCCGAAAAGCAGTGCCTTAAATGAACAGAACAGGCTTTCGAGCATTATCATACCGTCAAATTCACGGTCGGTCATTCCCACCGAGCGCAGCATCGCAAATTCCTTTTGACGCAGCTTCATATTTGTCGTTACGGTATTGAAAATGTTTGTTACGCCTATGAGAGTGAGTATAGCGATAAAGCCGTAGACGAACAATCTCATTACGATCATTATAGCATTATACGCCTTGACCTCAGAGTCGATATTGTGAACATAGATATACTCGCCAAAGCCCATACTGCTTATATCGGCTTCAAGCTCAGCAGGATCCGTAGAATTAATTCGTATTGTCCCAGCGGTGTAATAGTTTTCTATCGTATCAATATAATCGTCGATCTGCATTATCAGGCAGCCGCTCCTGTTGAATAACGAGATAAGTTCAAAAGTGGCATTGCTGTTGAAATTATCGGGGAAAAGATCGTTGAAGGACATATCATAAGGGATCTCTGCGCCTATTTCAATGCTTATTTCCCTTCGGTCTCCGTCGTACTTTTCAATTTCTTCATCATCACCGTAGAAAAGGTATCCGCCCAGTTTTCCCTTCAGCATCATTCCCACAGGGTCAATGAGAAATGGCTCAAAAAAACACTCCACAGCATCGCCGTTATTATGCTGTAAAGAATGAAAATTACGGTTCAGAAGTACAGCCTTACCTTTTAGTTCTTCAGGAGTTTTTCCGATCTGAGCTAAGATCCTTCTATAAGACTCTTCATCAAGACATACTACGGACATCTTCTGATCGGTCTGATCTTTCTCGTCAACTGCTAAAGCATGATCGGGTACTCCGCCCCTGTCGCTTTTGTATATACTTGAAACTGGTATTTCAAAGGAATAGCATGTACAGGAGAAATCATAATTATAGCTTCCGACCTTATCATTTGTTGCTATCTCGTCAAAAAACCTTCTGTATTTTTCGGTTTTGTTTTCCTGCTCTTTATTATCCTTTTTCGATTTCCACGAAGCATTTCCGGATGATTTGATAACCATATTGCAGGGGTAATCGGGAATGCTTTGCTTCGTATAATTAATTATCCCCTCAACGATGCTTGCCGCTGTCAGGAAAACCGCCGTACTGAGCACAAGTGAAATAACGGTGGTGCGGTACTGTCTTTTACTGCGCTTCATGTTCTTCCATGCGATAGAGCCGCCCTCGCCGAACAGCTTTTTTATAAGCTTGGGTGTGCGCAGTCTTTTTGCATTCCGGTTATCTATAGGTTTTATCTCTCCTGTAAGGCGGACACCCTCGATGGGAGATACCTTTGAAACCTCGAGAGAAACAAAGAAGGACGACATAAATACCGTTAATGCCCCCAGAACTGCCGCACCTGCAAGTGCCCAAACAGGAACAGAGAATATCAGCTCGTTGCCGTTCAGAACTGTAACGAGAAGTGTTCCGCTGACTCCGAGCAGCAGGAATGTTCCACCGCAGCCGACAGCAATACCAAGCGGTACACCCACAGCTACAAGCAGAAGCGCCTCAAAGAACACGCAGCCTCTTATCTGCTTCGGTGTCGCACCGACAGAGCAAAGCATACCGAAAAGGCGTTTTTTCTCCGTTACGGAAATCGCAATACTGTTGCGAATAATGAAAACGCTGACGAACATAATGAAGAATATTATTGCACCTGCAACAAAAGGAAAATAGATGGTTTTACGGTCGCCCTCTTTAACTCCCTTTGCGATAAGAAGATTATTGTTTAAGTAGAAATCCGTTATGCCGAAGCTGTTGCTTTTTGCTATGCCTTCAAGTGCAAGCTCACGCTCGGTTTTGAAGTCCTTGGGTATAACAGGCTGCCCGTATTCATCCGTATCAAAAACAGGATATTCGTAGCTACCTTCAAAATGCCGCTTTGCCGCATCCTCACTGATACCGACAAGCTGCGCCGTGGAATTTATATAATTCTTTTCTCCGCTGGCAGTGTAATTGACAAACAGGACATTCGGCTTTTCGGAAAAGCCGGGGGATGTGACTGTCTTGTCAATACTGTCGCAAAGAGTAAACACTGACACAAAGGGATAGCTTCCTTCAGCAGATATTTCTCTGCTCACCGAAGAAAGGATACCGACAACAGTATATTCCTTTTCAAAAGCTGCGTCAATACGCTCGCCATCTTCAAAAAGCTCCGATTCATACCTGAGACTTCTTGTGTTACCGTCGCCAATATCAAGCACCCTGTCACCGATGGAAAGCGTAAGTTTATCCCCGACAGAATATTGTCTTTTTGAATAGCTGACAAAGGACGGCGGTAGAACTATCTCACTGTCATTTTCCGGCAGTCTGCCCTCGCTCAACTTTGCGCAAAAGCAGTTTTTAAGCGCGCCCTTGTTCAGTCCTTTTATCAACATATATGGCTTGAATTTCGATTTGTTCTCGGGCAGCTCTGCAAGACCGATATTGCGCAGATAATATACCCCGCTAACATCCCTGTTGCGGCTGATGCCTTCTATACATTCATCATCAAAGCTGCCTTCAAATCTGACATCATAATCCCCACTGAAATTCATAGTGGCATAGATATAGCTGTACCACGCACTTGTGCCAATTCCTGCAACCACTGTTATCAGTGCGCATGAAAGCATTATCGCCACGATAGTCATTGCTGTACGGCTTTTATTCATCAGCAGGCTTCTGAGCGTGAGCTTATGGATGGTATCTGATTTCATACCTGTTATTTCCTTGTCATCAATAAAAATATGCCCGCTCGTGGGAATATCAACACCGCCGATAATATGCATCAGAGTGCTTTTTCCGCTGCCGCTTGCACCGACAATAGCGACAAATTCCCCTCTCTCTACCTCAAAGGATACATCATCCACAGCCCGGACAATATTTTCACCGCTGCCGTAGGTCTTTACCAGATTTTCGACTTTAAGTATTTTCATAATTACCTCCGCTATTTACGGTCATACCGTATTTATTTTACGGTTGTAATTATAAAGTGTCAATGTGATTTTAAAGTTAATTTTGGATAAAGTAAAGAAAAATAATAAGCCGCCCGACTTCCATTTAAGAAACCGGGCGGTTTTTCCTTTTATACATTTATTTTTCCGTCAGAAATCTCGATCTGCCTCTTGCAGGCTCCTGCAACACTGGGATCATGGGTGATAATTATAACTGTTTTCCCATCCTTATTCAGCGCCGAGAAAAGCTCCATTATCTCCGCAGAGGTCTTTGTATCAAGCGCACATGTCGGTTCATCAGCAAGAATAAATGACGGATCCTCTATGACGACCTTGAATAAAGCATCTTTAAGCGTATCGTTATTTTGCTTCATTCGCTTGTCAAGCATTTTGTATATATACAGGCAGCCTCTGCGAAAGCTTTCAGGATTGTCTGCATCCCTCGTGCTTTCAGGAAAAACGAATTGGCAGGTGCCTTTATAATGCCCGTCAATAATCTCATATCCCCATTCATCATCAAGCTTGCTTCCATAATCCTGCCCACGGTTCTTGACCCAGAGAGAATCTTCCCAGACCATACCGTACTGCTTTTCTCCGACACTGCGAAGATCAGCGATTATTGCATCCCAGTCATAAGGTTCTGCGTAGGGCTTATATATTGGATCAAGTTCTGTCTTTTTGGATGTTTCACTTGGTTTGGAGCTTTCGACAGGTTTTGAAGACTGCTCTGTTGGCTTTGATGCTTCTTTGGCCTTGACAGTTACCGTGCAGACGGCTGATTTGTTATTTGATGTTTTTACGGTAATAGTTGCTTTTCCTGCACCTATTGCCGATACTGTGCCGGTGCTGTCTATACGGATAACACTATCGTCAGACCATTCCCATGTAAGCCGC
>ONNU01000072.1 GCA_900319255.1 uncultured Eubacteriales bacterium | reverse complement strand
CGCCAATAAATAATCTTACAATCGCGAGGAAAAAGCCTTGCATGGTCATAACTTACAACGCGAACATGACACCGGCGGCACGCCGGTGTCGGTGCCGTGCTTGATATAATTATGGAATTATGATAGAATAATATTGTAGAAAACACGGAAGGCAGATTTGCCCATGACGAAGTGTTTGCTATACTCTAAAAATATGGATGTGATAAAATGATTGCTGTGATTGACTATGGCGCAGGAAATCTTCAAAGTGTTGTAAAGGCTTTGAAATATATTGACTGTGATTGTATCGTTACTTCTGAAAAAGAAAAGATCCTCAATTGTGAAGCCGCCCTTCTTCCGGGCGTCGGCTCGTTCGGTGATTCAATTGATTGTATGAACCGTACCGGAGCTTCATCCGCTGTAAATGAATTTGTAAAAACCGGCAAGCCTTTTCTGGGCATTTGTCTGGGACTTCAGCTTTTATTCCCCGGAAGCGAGGAAAGCCCCGGCGCAGAGGGTCTGGGGATCCTCAAAGGCAGTATTACAAGAATACCCGATGCAAACGGATCATTGAAGATCCCGCATATGGGTTGGAATTCTCTTGATATCAGAATACATGACGGACTGTATAAGGGTATCGAAGGCTCGCCGTATGTATATTTTGTACATTCCTATTTTCTCCATGCTGACGATGAAAATATCGTTTCCGCAAGAACGCAGTACGGTACTGTAATAGACGCTTCCGTTCAGTCGGGAAATGTATTTGCAACTCAGTTCCATCCCGAGAAAAGCGGAAAAACAGGACTTCGTATACTTCAGAATTTTGTAGATATGACTAAGAGGTGACGCAGATGTATGCTAAAAGAATAATTCCCTGTCTTGATGTCAAGGACGGAAGAGTAGTAAAGGGTACAAGCTTCGTAAATCTTCGTGATGCAGGCGATCCCGTTGAATGCGCAAGGATATATGACAGAGAAGGCGCAGATGAACTGGTGCTTCTTGATATAACGGCGTCCAGTGATGCAAGAAATATTATCGTTGATATCGTTCGTCAGGTTGCAGACTGCGTTTTTATTCCGTTTACTGTTGGGGGCGGTATCAGAACTGTGGATGATTTTACAGCGATCCTCCGCGCCGGTGCTGATAAGGTTTCGGTCAATTCGGCAGCTATCCATAATCCGGAGATCATCAATGAAGCTGCTTTCAAATTCGGCAGCCAGTGCGTTGTTACCGCAATTGATGCAAAAAGACGGGACAACGGCTCAGGCTGGGATGTTTATATCAACGGGGGCAGGATAAATACTGGAATAGACGCTGTAAAATGGGCTGTAGAAGCCAATAAGCGCGGCGCAGGCGAGATATTGCTCACAAGTATGGATTGCGATGGTGTAAAGAACGGCTATGATCTTGAACTGACAAGAACTGTTTCGGAAAATGTCAGCATTCCTGTTATCGCATCCGGCGGCGCAGGAAATATGCAGCATTTTTATGACGCTTTTACAACCGGAAAGGCTGACGCTGTACTTGCCGCTTCACTTTTCCATTTCGGAGAGATCTCAATCGGAGATCTTAAAGATTATCTTTCTGAAAAAGGCATCTCTGTCAGGAAATGATCCTGCATTACAGAAGCTCAACTATAGAAATTATAAAACCACCCCGCAGTGTAAAAAGCTGCGGGGTGTATGGTAAATGCAGAATAATTAAAAATACTTATATAGAAAGGATGAATCGTGATGACACTTGAAGAATTCAAAGAAAAAGCAAAGGATGAAGAATGGGCTCCCGGCTGGGATGAGATCGAATGCGCATTCCGTGAAGTATACGGAGATGCAGAGCCATCACATTTTGCTACCCTTATGCCAAGCAGAGCTATTTTCGGCGGCAAAATGAAAAGCGATACGGAGGAACAGTCAGGAAGATCAGAAACGGTATATACTTATTGAAGCGCGGCGAAGTATATGAAATAGAGAATAAAAAATTCTTTACCTTCGGCGGAGCCTACAGCATTGACAAGGCATGGCGCACAGAACATTACACATGGTGGAAACAGGAATTACCTGATCCCGAGGAATATAATAACGCTGCAAACAATCTTGAAAAGCACAATTATACCATCGACTATATTATCACACATACCTGTCCTCAGAGAATAGTACATCAAATGGGGAAATTCAATGATATTCACGAAGCGGAGCTGACAGGATATCTGGATTGGATCTTTGAAAAAGCCACATTCAAAAGGTGGTATTTCGGACACTGGCATATTGATAAAAGCTTCTGTGATGACAGGATAATTGCCTGTTATGAAGAGGTTTATTCTGTTGATGAACGAGGATAATATTGTATAAAAAAATGAAATCAGGAGGGCAAAAATGGGGCTTATAAATTTTTTTCTGAGCGAAGAACCAAGTATATTTGAAAAGGCTGCATTTATGATAAAGAATAAGGGCGATGTAGGTGCATATGGAGAATATCTGACTAAATATATGTTTGGAAGTGTCCGTTTAGACGGCTATCATAAAGAGCTTTGCAATGTATATGTACCATATAAGGACGGAACTTCAGAAATAGATGTGTTAGTATTACACGAGAATGAGATATTTGTGATTGAAAGTAAGAATTATTCAGGATGGATATTCGGAAACGAAAAACAACAAAAATGGACACAAATGCTTAATAAAAATACAAAGGAATATTTTTATAATCCGATAAAACAGAATAAAACCCATATAACTGCATTGTCCGAATATCTTAAAATAGATAAAAACCAGATGAAATCTCTGATTGTGTTCTCAGAAAGATGCGAATTAAAAAAGGTTCCCGAAAGCACAGAAGAATACATAATCATAAAGAGGGACAAGCTTATACAAACAATCAAAAATGAAACACAGAATAAAGAACAGCAGTTTTCCAGAGAGCAAATAGATGAAATCTATAATAAATTATTTCTGTTATCAAATGCATCAGAATTAACAAAACAACAGCATATAGAGGATATCAATAAAAAATACAAATGATAAAAGCTATGTAAAACGCTGCATCGGAATGTGTTGCTATAATGAATCTGATAAATCATGCTGCGAAAGCATAGGCACGTTAATCGGCAACTAATAAATTATCATGTCAAGATAACCCGGCGCAAAATTTCTGACAAAGCCGGGTTGTTTTCTTTTTATTAGTACTTCAGGCTCAGATAGAAAAGCAATATAGATTTTAAAGAATTTGTTATCAGACACGCTAAAATTTCCAGAAAGCATAGTTTCCCCTTTCCCCAATGTCCCAAAACATTCATTTTGAGACATTGGCAATATATTAATATGGGGCTGCTTCCTTCTATACTTTTACCTCTCCCCCCAGAAATTCATGACTTCTGCAATTACTGAATACATATTATTTCTGTCTACAGTCCCCTCGAATCCTGATTCTTTCATCTTATCAAATTTATGGGTTTGCAATTTTCCTTTTTTTATAATCCTTTATTTTTATAATCCTTCATGACCTGCGGTTAATTAACAGCCGAAAAAATTGTGTGTATGATTCTTTACACTACATTCAATTCTTGTTGTCTCCATTTTATCAATTTCGTTATGCTGATCTATTCCTAAAAAATCTACAGCGCTGCTAATAACTTTGAATGTCTTTAAGTGATCTATACGCTGCCTTTCAGTTTGGTTTTTATTCTGGCTTTATTCCAAATTTTAATTTATGATAAAATCCTTCCCACATACTTTTTCTATTTTATATCTTGTGACTTTGAAGTATTTTTTTAAGAACACTTTTTCTTTCTCGTACCTGCGGCTCACCTGTATTGGCTTAGCGTTTCTGTAGAAATTCGGGACTTTGCAAATTGATCCGCTCTGTTTTTCCCCGCAACATCCAAACATTCTCGCAGCTTTGAACTAAGCGCCTCACATTTCCTGCATTGTGCTGCCTCCTCCGGCGTTCGTTTAATATAATTCCGGGACTTTGCT
>ONNU01000363.1 GCA_900319255.1 uncultured Eubacteriales bacterium | reverse complement strand
TAATGAGCTGGCTTTGGAAATTTTTTTGTTTCCCCATCCCATCCAGGTATAACACGCGAGAGCGAAAGCAACGCTTTGTCAGACCTGTCCCGCGATTTTGACACCGGCGGCACGCCGGCTGGCGGCGGCTGGCGGCTTGATTAGAAGGAGGGAATTGTGTTAGAATAGGGGTAGGAAAAATATTGCGCATACGGAACGGGATGTGCTCGGGGGAGGAGATGCGGAATTGGCGTCATTGTTTAATATGCCTTTGACAAAGCTTAAAAGGATCGGCGATAAAAAAGCTGTGCTTTTTGCAAAGCTGGGAATAAACAGCGTGGGTGATCTTGTGAGATATTATCCGCGTACCTATGAGGACTGGAGCCATCCATATAAGATCGGCGAAGCTCTTGTGGGAGAGGTGTGCTGTATCGGCGCATATGTGGAAAGGATCTCGCCTCCCGCAAGAGTAAGAGGCGGGCTTACACTGCTGAAAATGACCGTATGTGACGGCACCGACAGAATGGGCATCACCTTTTTCAATCAGGGCTATCTCTATGATCGTTTTGTGAACGGCGGAGATTTTCTTTTCTACGGTATGCTGAAAAAAAACGGCAGCTTCTATGAAATGACATCCCCGACCGTTTCCGAGATCCAGAAGGCAGGCATCCATCCGGTATATTCCCAGACCGCAGGACTGAACAGCCGCCAGATCGAGGATGCGGTATCCCAGGCGGTAAAGCTTTTGCCTGAAAAGATGAACGACCCGCTGCCGGATGAGCTTCGCAACCGGTACGGACTTTGCCCGCTGGATTTTGCAATGCATAATATCCATTTCCCGAAAAGCCTTGAGGATGTGGAAATAGCAAGAAAACGGCTGTCTTTTGAGGAGCTTCTTGTTCTGCAGCTTGGCATGGCAAGACTAAAGGGCGGAAGAAAGGATATGACAACTGCCGGCAACAGGATCGTAAGGGATTATACAAATGAATTTTTTGCAATGCTTCCCTTTGAGCCTACCAATGCACAGAAGCGGGCTGTGAAAGAATGTATAGACGATATGAGCAGCGAGGGAACGCCTATGAACAGACTGGTTCAGGGTGATGTAGGCTCCGGAAAGACAGCGGTGGCGGCAGCGGTATGCTACAGCGCCGTGAAAAATAATATGCAGTGCGCATTCATGGCTCCGACAGAAATACTTGCGGCTCAGCATTATAATTCCCTGAGCAGTCTGCTTGAGGGCTGCGGGATAAATATCCGCCTGCTGACAGGCTCCGTCAAGGCATCGGAAAAAAAGAAAATATATGAAGAGCTTGAAAACGGAAATGCCGATCTTATCATCGGAACTCATGCGCTGATCTCCGACAGCGTAAGCTTTAAGAATCTGGGGCTTGTCATAACCGATGAGCAGCACCGATTCGGAGTAGGGCAGCGCTCGGCGCTTATTTCAAAGGGAAAAAGCCCGCACATCATGGTAATGTCTGCAACGCCTATCCCGAGAACCCTGGCTCTGATGATATTCGGCGATCTTGACCTGTCGGTGCTGGACGAGCTTCCTCCGGGAAGGCAGAAGGTGGATACCTATCTGATCGACAGCGCAAAGCGCGCAAGAGCCTTCGGGTTTCTGAAAAAGCATATTGATGACGGTCAGCAGTGCTATATAGTATGCCCTCTGGTAGGTCAGAGCGAAATGGATCTGGAATCTGCGGAGGAATATATCGAAAAGCTGAAAATAACACCCCTGAGAAGCTGCCGTACAGGACTGCTCCACGGTAAGATGAAGCCAAAGGATAAGGATAAGGTCATGTCGGATTTTTCAGCGGGAAAGATAGATCTGCTGGTGTCCACAACGGTTATCGAAGTAGGCGTGGATGTACCGAATGCTACGATAATGATGATAGAAAATGCCGAGCGCTTCGGCTTGTCCCAGCTGCATCAGCTCAGAGGAAGAGTCGGCAGAGGACAGCAGAAGTCCTACTGTATACTTGTGTCCGACCATCAGGGAGATACCACCAGACAGCGGCTGTCGGTAATGTGCAAAACAAACGACGGCTTCAAAATAGCAGATGAGGATCTGCGGCTGAGAGGCCCCGGAGACTTTTTCGGCTCACGGCAGCACGGCTTGCCGGAACTCAGGATAGCGAGTATGTCCAGCATGGAGATACTTGATCTGACCCAGCAGGCGGCAATGGATATACTGCATGATGATCCGCAGCTTGAGAAAAAGGAGCATAGGGGATTGAGATTTGAGACAGGCAGACTTTTTGCAAAGACGGGATCTGATCAGCTGCAGTGATAAAAGGAAAGGTCACAAGCTGTAAAAGTTTCGCTCAAGCCTTTTCAAAGGCTTGCAGGATCCAGGGACAGAGTCCCTGGTCGCGCACCGCAGTGCGCGAAACACCCCAGAACCGCCGCAGGCGGCGCAAATAAAAAGCAGGCAACGGGCGAAGCCTCGTTGCCGGAAAAGACCGAAATCACTTCCCCCCGCGAAAGTCCTGAGCACCACCCATTTTCCCCTTCCAGTCAAAAGCTTGGGATTTTACAGTTGTAATACTCCCTCCGTCACAGCATGCCGCCGTGGCACCTCCCTCGAGGAGGCAGAAGAAAAGAATAAATGCCTGAATCCGTGAAGCTCAACGGCAAAACTATAAAAACTACTGTATTCATGAGTGGTTTTATACATTAACCGGAATTATCATATGCACCAAAAAGGTGCAGCTTCAGATGAGCAATGTACTAAATCTTTGCTTCTAAAGCCTGGACGCCGAGGGGGGATAAGGAAAGGGGATTGCAAAAGGGGGGAAAACTCAAGGGGGAACCCTTTGTGGTTTCCACCTTTTGACCCACCAAAGCAGAAATACTGATGAAGTATGACTCAGGGCATTGAAGCAGAACATCGTATTCTATTTCCATACGCAACGGAGATGTAAGATTCACGGATTCAGGTAAATAATAAAGAATAAAAAACAACTTCCCAAAAAACCAGTCATTTTCAAATCGCAGCGAGAAAATGGCGGAAATCAAAGAAGAAAAATCAGACTGCCGATTCAGGAAATACAATAGCTCCGGTCACGGATGTGTTCCATACCTGATAGAGGGAGCTGAACTTCAGATATATAAAGGAGAATAACCATGTCAGATTTTGAAAAGATGAAAAAAGAGCTTGTAGAAAGCAATGAGAAAAACTACGGTAAAGAGATACGCGAGGAATACGGCGAGGAAGTCTATGAGGCTACCAATGATATACTGAGCGGTCTTACTGAGGAACAATGGATAAGCTCCGAAAAGCTGAGAGCGACCGTTGAGGATATGCTGAGAAAGCTTGCCCCCACAGGCGACCCCGCAAGCCCGCAGGCGCATGAAATGGCAAAGCTTCACGGACAATGGGCAAGCACCTTCTGGGCAGACGGAATGTATTCCCGTGAAGCTCATCTGGCGCTTGTGCAGATGTATACCGATGACGCAAGATTTACCGCATATTATGATTCTATCGCAAAGGGCGGCGCAGAATTTCTCCGTCAGGCTGTTGAGCAGGCTGACGATATAGAATGAGCCGCATGGTATCATAGACTATGAATATACGAAATACAGATATCTATACCGATCTTAAAAGCTCTGACCTGCCCCTTGTTATTTATGGTACAGGCAACGGCGCCGATAAGATCATCAATGAATTTGAGCGCAGGAATATAAAAATAGACGGAATCGCCGCAAGCGATGATTTTGCAAGGGACAGGTTGTTCCGGGGGTTCAGAGTGGGAAAGATATCCGGGCTTGAAAAAGAATTCGGCAGAACAACGCTTGTTACGGCTTTCGGCACAGCCTTGCCGGAGGTGATGGAGCGGATATTTTCGCTCGGAGAAAAGCATCATGTCCTTGCGCCGGACGTTCCGGTTTACGGTGAGAATATCTGGGATATGGATTTCTATAATGAAAACCGGGAGGATATTGAAAGAGCGGCGGAGCTTTTTGCCGATGAGCAGTCAAGGATTGTCTATGAAAAGCTGCTGAATTACAAGCTCAGCGGAGATCTGTCATATCTGCGCTCAGCATACAGCGATAAGGACGAGGCTTTCCGTGAGATACTGTGTCCCGGAGATAATGAAAGCTATCTTGATCTCGGAGCATACAGAGGCGATACCATAGAGGAGCTTCTGCATTACACCGGCGGTAAATATGAATATATCACAGCTCTTGAGCCTGACAGAAAGACCTTTGCAAAGCTGAAAGCAAATACAGAGGGCATGAAAAGACTGCGGCTGTACCGTATGGGCATATGGTCGGAGGATACAGACCTGCCCTTTGATCCGGCTTCAGGAAGAGGCTCGGGTATACGTCAGGGGGGCAGTGAAATGCTCGCTGTCACAAAGATCGACACTCTCTACCGCAGCCGCAGACTGTCATATGTCAAAATGGATGTGGAGGGCTGTGAGCGGCAGGCAATCATCGGTGGAGCGGAGGTGCTGCGCCGTGATAAGCCCGCGCTGAATATCGCAGTATACCACCGCAGCGAGGACATTTTTTCCATCCCCCTGCTGATAGAATCTATTGTTCCGGGCTACAGACTGTATCTTCGCCAGCACCCGTACATTCCCGCATGGGATCTGAACCTGTACGCAGTTTACGGGAAAGGCTGAATCCGCTGTTCTACTTTATTGCCCTGAGCCATGCTTCATTGGCATTTCTACTTTGGTGAGACAAAAGGTGGAAACCACAAGGGGTGTCC
>ONNU01000105.1 GCA_900319255.1 uncultured Eubacteriales bacterium | reverse complement strand
GTTCGTGTAAAATATTTCTGGGAGTTTTCGTTGGAGCCGGCTGAGGATTATTTCATTCCCTCTACAATCCAAGTATAACGCGCGGGAACGAAAGTAAAGCATTGTCAGACCTGCCCCGCGATTTTGACACCGGCGGCACGCCGGCGGCTGCCCGCTTTACTATAGTGAAAAAATGTGCTATAATAAAAATGTTGACAGAAAGCGTGACGGGAGACGGAGTTTCCTGAGATGAAAAATAGCGTTTTATGAGGAGAAAAATATGCTGGAGGAAAATGAAAGACTGGAACCTCTCGGCGGGGGGATAAAAATAATCGTTTCGGATGAACATAAATTCTGGACGGATACCGTGCTGCTTGCCGATTTTTCAAAGCCCAGGAAAAACGATAAGGCTTGCGATCTTGGTAGCGGATGCGGTACGATCCCGCTTATCTGGATGAGAAATGACTGTCCCGGCTTTGTAACGGCTGTGGAAATACAGGAAAACGCCTGCTCCATGCTGAGACGCAGCCTTGAGCTGAACGGGCTGCGGGATAAAGCGGAGGTCATATGCTCCGATCTGCGTGAGCTGCGGGGGAAGGTGGGTCTTTCCAGCTATGATGTGGTGGTCTGCAATCCGCCGTATAAAGCGGCAGGCTCGGGTATAAAAAGCTCCGGAAAGTCACAGCTTATCGCAAGACATGAAACAATGTGTACAATGAAGGATATCGCAGCGGCAGCAAAGGCGCTGCTGAGATTTTCCGGAAGATTCTGTATGTGTCAGCGCCCGGAAAGACTTTGCGATGTGCTTGAAGCAATGCGTGAAAACGATATCGAGCCGAAACGCCTGCGCTTTGTACAGCAGAGAAGCAGCAAAGCCCCGAAGCTTTTTCTCGTGGAGGGCAGAAGAGGCGGAAAGCCCGGAGGGCTTGTGGTAGAGCCTGTTCTGTTCATAGAGGACGAAAAGGGCGGCTTTTCAGAGGAAATGATCGGCATTTACGGTCAGTATAAGGAGGAATATTTATGAGCGGACGGCTTTATGTTGTGGGAACGCCCATCGGAAATCTGAGTGATTTTTCCCCGAGAGCTGTCGAAACATTAAAAAGCGTTGATTTTATCGCAGCGGAGGATACAAGAGTGACCGTGAAGCTGCTCAACCGTTTTGATATACATACACCTATGGTCAGCTACCATAAATACAATTCAATCGAACGGGGCGAGGAGATATGCAGCAGACTTCTCAGCGGAGAAAGCTGCGCGATCGTAACGGATGCGGGGATGCCCTGCATATCCGACCCGGGAGAACCCCTTGTGAAAAGCTGCGGAGAAATGGGCATTGAGGTCTGCGCTGTTCCGGGTCCCACAGCGGCGATGAGCGCGCTGGCTATTTCAGGACTGCCAACGGGGAGATTTACCTTCGAGGGCTTTCTGAGTGTCAATAAGCTCAGCAGAAGAGAGCACCTTAATTCCCTTGTGAAAGAGCGCCGGACGATGATATTTTATGAGGCTCCCCATAAGCTGCCCAATACCCTCACCGATATGTACGCAGCCTTCGGAGACAGAAGGATCTCCATAGTCAGAGAGCTTACAAAGATACATGAGCAGGTGATACGAACTACTTTGAGGGAGGCTGCCGAAAAATATACGGACGGCTCACTCAAGGGAGAGCTTGTGCTTGTGATAGAGGGCGCTGCCGAAAAAGAGGAAAAGACCGAGACCCTCGAGGATGCAGTGGAGCTTGCAAGACAGCGTATAGACAGCGGAATGTCAGCATCCTCAGCGGCAAAGGAGGCGGCGGAGATCACCGGCTTCAAAAAGGGCGAAATATATAAAGCGCTGATAAAATAAAAAACAACAGCAGAAAGGACTGTGCAGACAATGGATATAATACTTGCTTCGGCTTCACCAAGAAGAAAACAGCTTTTGTCGATGATATACAGCGATTTCAGGGTCATGCCCGCAGATATCAGAGAGCTTGTCCCCAGGGATCTTGACGTTGATAAATGCCCGGAATATCTTGCAAATGAAAAGGCTGGGCTTATCTCTCAGGGCAGACAGAAAAGCCTTGTCATCGGCTGCGATACAGCGGTGATATGCGACGGAAAGATGCTCAATAAGCCCAGAGATACCAATGACGCGCGCATAATGATGAATATGCTTTCGGGAGCGGTTCACCGTGTAATAACGGGCTGCGCATTATATTATATGGGAAAAAGCTTTACCTTTTCCGTATCAACGGACGTGGAATTCTATGAGCTTTCCGAGCAGGAGATAGAAGCCTATATCAGTACAGCCGAGCCTTATGATAAAGCCGGCGGCTATGGTATTCAGGCAAAGGGCGCGCTTTTTGTCAAGGGCATAAACGGCGATTATTATAATGTAGTGGGAATGCCGGTGTCAAAGCTGAAAAGAGCGATAGATGATTTTCTTTCAAGCGATGAGATAAAGGAGCTTGAAAATAAATAAAGTCTGCCATGTGTCTGTGATTGCATGGCGGTATTATCAGTGCGACAAAAAGAAAAGGATTTTTTCGTCAATAATTTTATATTATAGGCTTGCAATTTCTGATAAATGTGGTATAATTGTTTAAAGAATTAATCATAAAGGAGGCTACTTTCATGGCTTACAAGATTTCTGATGAGTGCATCTCCTGCGGAGCATGTGCATCTGAGTGTCCCGTTGAGGCAATCGCTGAGGGTGACGGCAAGTATGAGATCAGCGCTGATACATGCATTGACTGCGGTAACTGTGCTGAGGTATGTCCCGTTGGTGCTCCGTCTGCTGACTGATAGATAGACGGCGTTAGGCGAAAAATGAAAAAGAAGGAACTGTCACATTTGCGGCAGTTCCTTTTTGCGTTTTCGGTCAGATCTCAAAAATGCCGGGTATATCCGGACCGCCGGAAGAATAAGCTTGTAACAGCAATCAATGTTCCTGCGGAGGTCGATAAATGATGAGAAAGATGATCTGTTTTGTACTGGCGGCTGCCGCTTTGTTAATGTGTCATCCGGCTGCGGTATCCGCCCTGAGTGAAGAGGAGATATCAGCGCCTGCGGCGGTGCTGATGGATGCCCGCTCCGGCAGTGTCCTTTATGAAAAGAATGCCCACGAGGTAAGATGCTGCGCTTCAATCACCAAGGTAATGACGCTGACACTGGTAATGGAGGCGCTTGACAGCGGGAAGATAAAAATGGGGGATATAGTAACAGCATCAGAGCACGCAGCCTCAATGGGCGGATCTGATATCTGGCTCGAGCCGGGAGAAAGAATGACGGTGGATGATATGATAAAAGCAACGGTTGTTGCAAGCGCAAATGACGCAGCGGTAGCACTTGCGGAATACATCTGCGGCAGCGAGGACGAATTTGTAAAGAAGATGAACGAAAAGGCTTCTCAGCTCGGGATGAAGGAAACGGTTTTCAAAAACTGCAACGGACTTGACGAGGAGGGGCATGTCACAAGCGCATATGATGTAGCGCTGATGTCAAGGGAGCTGATAAAGCATAAAAAGATACTTGATTACACCGGGATATGGATGGATCATCTCAGGGGCGGAAAGACACAGCTTGTGAATACCAATAAGCTGCTGAAGACCTACAGCGGCATAACCGGGCTGAAAACAGGCACAACCTCACAGGCAGGCAGCTGCATCACAGCCACAGCAACCAGAGACGGTCTGAGCCTGATCGCCGTTGTGCTTGGGAGCAAATCCGGCAAGCAGCGATTCCGGGATGCAGCACAGCTTCTTGACTACGGCTTTGCAAATTACGCCATGTACACCCCGAGAACACCTGATGAAGCCTTCACAACCGTACCCGTCACAGGCGGCATGAAGGACAGCGTAAGCACGACAGCGAATATCAATGATATATTCCTGATAAAAAAGGGAGAAGAAAGCAGCATCACCTGCCGTGTACAGCTGCCCGAGAGTATCTCCGCACCGGTAAAAAAGGGACAGAAGACAGGAGAGATCATATACAGCGATAAAAACGGAGAAGCAGGCAGATACCCCATAACAGCCGCCGGAAATGTCGAAGAAATAAGCTTCGGAAAAATTTTTATGCTTTTACTCAGAGCTACAACGAATTAGTTGGAATTTGGAATCAGGAATTGTGGGATAACAGGGATGCCAGAGCATGTTGGGCAGGCTGAACGAATCATTATTCATTATTAAGTCTTCAGTCTTCAGTTAGCCGGCACCGCCGGTTTCATTATCAATACGATAAAGCTTTACCACGATATAAAAAAGAAGTAACCTAAAGATGGCGGTTACAACTTTTTGTAAACTTACACCTGAATCCCGTAAATCCTGCATCTCAGCTGCGGGTGGAAATAGAATCCGATGTTCTGCTTTAATGCCCTGAGATATACTTCATTAGTGTTTCTGCTTTGGTCAGTCAAAAGGTGGAAACCACAATGGGTTCCCCCCACGTTTTCCCCCTTTTGCAATCCCCTTTCCTTATCCCCTGCAGAGAGTCAGGAAAGCAACGCTTTGTCTGAAACTGCCCCCGCGATTATGACAGCGGCGGCACGCCGCCGGCACGCCGCCCGGGATAGTTAGTGTAAAATAATTCTGGGAGTTTTTGTAGAATCCGGCAGAGGATAATTCCACTTCCCCCTTACAATCAAACTATAACACGCGAGAACGAAAGTAAAGCTTTGTCAGACCTGTCCCGCGAACACGGGTCCAGCGTCACGCTGGCGGGATAAGAAAGGATTGACAAAAAAAATAAACGTGATATAATAATATATATTGAAAATATTCAGGAATGGGGGTCAATGCCCCGGAATTATAAGGAGGTTTTTTCTATGGCAATTTCTTATGGAAAAATCGGAAAAAGGCTTGCTGCCTTTGGTCTGGCTGCTCTTATGATAGGAGGAGCCGGTGTTGCGTCTGTTTCATATGCGGATGTCGGCGTAAGCGTTTCGGCTGCAAGTGTTACAAGGCTCACCCTTGATAAAACAACAGGTGAGGCTGTTGTAGGCGTTTATTATCTTCTCAAGGCACAGGATAAGATAAGCAATACCAATGAGCATTTCAACTGGCAAAGCTCGGATACAAGCATCGCTACCGTTGATAATCACGGCAGGGTAATGCCCAAAAAGCTGGGAACAGTCACTATCACCGTTTCTAACGATTCAGGCGAAAAGGCTTCCTGCAAGCTCAAGGTAATGAAGGGTCCGTCAAGCATCACTCTGAGCAAAAGCAGCGTTACACTGGGTCTGGGCGAAAGCTGCACGATTGAAATGAGCACCTCTCCCTCCGGCACAGCCAAGGAAAATATCAAGGTCAGCAATATCTACAGAGATGATTATTTTACCCTTTCTCAAAGCGGCAATAAGATCACAATAAAGGCAAAGAAGGTCGGCTGGGATCGTATTACAGCAGAGGGCTATGATAAGAGCGCTACCTGCGAGGTATATGTAAAGCCCGCTCCCACAAGCGTAAAGCTCAGCAAGAGCGAGGTCACCATCGGTGTCGGCGAGATCGTTGATCTTTATTCGACCATCAATGAAGGCTCGGCTTCAAATACAAGAAAATACACCTCCTCTGACAGCAGCATCGCAGAGATCATCCCCACAAGCTGGAACTGCAAGTTCAAGGCAAAGAAGCCGGGAACTACATATATCAACGTAAGAACCCATAACGGCAAGACAGCAAAGTGCAAGGTCACAGTAAAGCCCGCTCCCACAAAGGTCAGCGTAACAAAGACACAGATTACTATGGGTGTCGGCGAAAAGGCATCGCTCGGCTCAAATATCAATGCCGGCTCATGCTCAACAAAGCGCACCTACCGCACCAGCAACAGCAGCATCGTAAAGATGACAAAAACAAACTGGGTAGGCGAATTCACAGCTGTTAAGCCGGGAACCGCATGGGTAACGGTAAGAACTCATAACGGCAAGGAAGCAAGCTGCAAGATCACAGTAAAGCCCGCTCCCACAAATGTATACATGAACAAAAAGACCATCACCCTGAAGGTCGGTCAGACAGGCTCAGTATCATCATATCTGAACAGCGGCGCAGCTTCCTCCACAAGAACCTACAAGACCTATGACAGCAATGTTCTGAAAATGACCAAGACCAACTGGGAAGGTCAGTTCAAGGCTCTCAACCCCGGAGTTACCTATGTATCAGTAATGACCCATAACGGCAAGAAGGCATACTGCAAGGTAGTAGTAACCGGCGGCAACCTCAGCGCAAACGCACAGAAGGAGATCAAGGTAGGAGAGGCTATCAATGATTTCCGTGTATCAAACGGAGTTGATCCCCTTTCATTTGAAAAGAATATTGTCAATGCCGCAAGAACAAAGGTAAACGATGTTGCAAAGCAGGGCAATTATTATGAAAGAAATGCTGACGGAACGACCGTACCTGAATTACTGAAAAAATTCGGAGTAAGCTTTAACGGCTACTATCAGCTGTTCACAGTAGGCTATGATGATTACCTCAAGCCTGTAAAAGATCTTCTCAAGAGCAACCGCAGCGCAGCACTTGATAAGTTCATCAAGAAAATGGGTATCGGTCTCACATATGTAGGCAAGAATTCAAATTATTACACCCATGATTATATCATCGTAGGATATCTTGTCTACTGATAATATCAAAAAAGAGAAAAAGCATCCCTCCGGGAGCTGCCGTATTATGCGGCAGCTCCTGAATTTTTTGCTTGATATATGCGTATAATGCGCATATATATTAGTTGATGTGAGGGTATGCGCTTTCGAGAAGTCGAAAAACTCATTCCTGCCAACGGTTGGGTGTATAAAAACACCAGGGGATCACATATCAGTATGTACATCCTGAAAAGCCCGGCAAGATAACCATCCCGAAGCCTCCGGGAGACCTTGATCCGACTACAGTCAAGTCGATATTAAGGCAGGCGGGGCTGAAGTAAGCCCTGCTCTCCCG
>ONNU01000101.1 GCA_900319255.1 uncultured Eubacteriales bacterium | reverse complement strand
TTATGCTGTCTGCATCAGAAAGCTTATTTTGTAAAGCACCTGAAAATACCAACTCTTAGTCATTAAAGCCTGGCTTGCCACGGGGGTTAAGGAAAGGGGATTGCAAAAGGTGGAAAACTCAAGAGGGACACCCCTTGTGGTTTCCACCTTTTGATTCACCAAAGCAGAAATACCCAAAAAGCATAACTCAGGGCATGAAAGCGGAACACCGGATTATTTTTTTCCACGCCCAGCGTAGATGTCTGTCTCACGGATTCAGGGTTAAGTCTGAGGGGGAGCTGTTCAGCGAAATGGGAAAAGCCGATGAAATATTGCTCCATCGGCTTTTGGGGTGTTTCGATTCTATGACTTTATTATTACATAGCTTTTACTCTTATTTTCTGACCGGGATATATCCTGTCCGGGTCGGTGAGCATATTCATATTGATAAGCTCTGCGACGGTGGCGGAAAATCTCCGGGCTATTTTCCATAGGGTGTCGCCGCTTTTTACGGTGTATATGCCGTCATAGTATTCTCCCCCGTGAGATGAGGGGAAGCGTATCACCTGACCGATGAAAATCTTGTCCGGGTCGGTGATATCGTTGTATGCAGCAAGCTCATCTATCCCGTAGCCGTAGCGCTTTCCGATATCGTAAAGGGTGTCGCCGTCCGAAACTATATATATCCTGATGCTTTCAGGGGCGCTTGTCATGGGGATGCGTATGGTTCTGCCGGCTTCGATCTGGTCGGGGTCGGGGATGCCGTTGAGCCTGGAAAGGACATTGACGTCAGTGTTGAACATTCTTGAAAGAGAAAAAAGCGTGTCGCCCTTCTGGATGGTATAGCTCATATATTCCTCATTTTCAGCGTCTGCAAGGGGTATTCTGAGTATCTGACCCTCTTGTATCCTGTCGGGGTCGGTTATGCCGTTGAAGCCGGCTATAACGCTTGCTTCTGTATCGAATTTCCGGGCGATGCTGCTGAGTGTGTCGCCCTTTTTTACAGTATAAATCGTGGTTTTCATCTTTAAGATCTCCTCCCGGGAAAGTTTTTCAGGAAAAAACGGCTTTTAGGCTCCTTCCTGTAATAAATTTTCCTGTTATAAATAATATGCGGTATCAAGCCGTTGTGATATATTTAAAAATGATTATAATTTCGGGAGATAAGGCAATAAATTTGTCGAAGGGGTTGCTTGAATAAGAGTAAAATGTATGGTATAATTTAATGTAACTCTATGATCGGGGTAGAATGGGAATTTATCTCCCCGGTGATAAGAAAAATGACTGAACAGGTGATATTTTTGAATAAAACCGATGAAAATAAAAATAACAGGGATATTATCGCAGGAAGAAATCCTGTGACAGAGGCTTTGCGTTCAGGCAGACCGGTGGATTGCCTGTATATCGCAAGGGGTGAGCTAAGCGGTTCGGTTAAGGTCATTGCTGCCCTTGCAAAGGAAAAGCATATCCCGATAAAGGAAGTTGACCGCAAAAAGCTTGATTTTATGACCGGTCACACCACTCATCAGGGTGTTGCCGCTACTGTTACGGTAAAGGATTATTCAAGCATTGACGATATCTTTGCCCTTGCTGATTCAAGGAATGAAAAGCCCTTTATCATCGTGCTTGATGAGATAGAGGATCCCCATAATTTAGGAGCTGTCATCAGGACGGCTGAATGTGCCGGGGCGCATGGCGTTATCATTCCGAAAAGACGCAGCGCAAGCCTTAATGCTACCGTTGCAAAGTCCAGCGCCGGCGCTTATGAATATATTCCTGTTGCCAGAGTTACCAATATCGCCGCCGCTCTTGATGAGCTGAAGGAAAGGGGATGCTGGGTCTACGGCGCAGATATGGACGGTCAGACCTACTGCGGCTCCGATCTCAGGGGCGCAAGCGCATTGGTTATCGGTTCGGAGGGAAGGGGTCTCGGCAGACTTGTCAGAGAGAAATGTGATGTAATACTTTCTCTTCCGATGCTGGGAAAGATCAATTCGCTTAATGCGTCTGTTGCAGCAGGGGTGCTGATGTATGAATTTACCCGCCAGAGACTTGAGATAAAAGCGAAGTAAAGGAGGTTATTGCGATGTCTTCCAGAAAAAAGAAAAGAAAATATCCCGGAGATGCAGAGCAGGACAGTATAAAAAACTCAGCTGCCGGTAATGCCCGGGAAAATAACGCATCAGTCGTAATAGCCGATGGAAAGAATGACGCTTCACGAAAGGCTATTCCGGTAGCAAGGGAAAATGAAAATATCGACAAGACAAGAGAATTTCCTGCATTGAAGCCCGATAAGCTCAGACAGCTCAGCGAGCAGCAGGCAGCAAAGGCGGCTGCGCAGGAAAAGGATAATAATGCTGACGCTGATAATAAGCAGAACAAGCCTCAGCGCAGCTCTTCAGGCGATGCTCAGGAGAAACAGCAGAAGCCGGAGGAGCCTCAGAGCAGCGATAAAAACCGCAGCAGCCATAATAATAAAAAGAAAAGAAACAGACACAGGGATCATCAGCCTGTCAATAATGCTGAAAAGCCTGAAAACGAAATGAAGCAGGAAAAGCAGGACAGACAGAACATAGCTGAAAAGCCTGAAAAATCCGTAAAACAGCAGAAGCCCGAAGCTTCTGAAAGCAGCAGCAGGGCTGAAAATGAAAAGCCCGCAGGAAAGCCGAAGAAAAAGCCGAAGCCTCAGAAAGAGGAACAGCAGCTGCCGGAGGAAAAGGAAACTCCCGATATTTCCGAGGAGCTTGCAGAGGAGGCTGAACCGGATACAGCGCCGAAGAAAAGCGGCATCAAGGCGTTTTTCAGCAAGCTGAAGGAGATCATAACGGCTCCCGAGGACGGCGATCTTTCATACGGAGATGAAGCATCCTTTGAAGATATCTTTATGGATGACGAGGTGGAAGAGATCAAGCCCGAGTCAAAGCCCGAACCCAAAGGCCAGGGTATTTCCCCGGGGAAAAAGAGGGAGCTTCCCAAAACACTGAGATCATCCTCGCTTTACGCAGAAAGCAAGCAGCCTGTAAAAAAGGAAAAGCCAGCCCCTGCCGCAAAGCCTGAGAAAAAGGAAAAGCCGCAGCCTGAAGTGCCGGCAGTAACAGAGGCAGCATCCGTACCGGGAGAGCCGGAGGAGCATATCCCGATCACTGTAAGAGAGGGCAGGGATAAAAAAGAGGCTGCCCCGATACCTGAAAATCAGAAAAAGCCCAGAAATAAAAAAGCCGGACAGTCAGAGATAACTGTTGATGAGATAATCAAGGCTAAAAACTCTGTTCCCCAGCGTTCAGCAAAAGCCTACGGCGCACTTGATACCGCCGATAAGGATATCCGTGAAAAGGAAACAGAGATACCTATTTTTGTTAATCATAAAAACCAGAACGGCAACTCCCGACAGGGAAATGCTCAGGGCAGACAGTCCTCAAGAGACAGCTTTGATCTGGAGCAGCTTTCACAGGATCAGCCTATCGTTTCCATGAAAAAACCCCTGCCCCAGATGTCTCAGCAGCCTGCAAAGGCACAGAAGCCCGGCGAGCTTTCACATGATGTTCCCCGGAAGCCGGAGCAGCCCGCAAAGGCACAGAAGCCCGGCGAGCTT
>ONNU01000007.1 GCA_900319255.1 uncultured Eubacteriales bacterium | reverse complement strand
ATCTCAGAGGATATCACAGAAATCCCGAAAATCTATCCCAATGGAGATACTATATAGATTTGGATCTGATGATCATGGACGAAAAATTTTATCGCAGCTCTTATGATCATTGGTCCCAAAATGGATGGTTTAACGGGATTCATGGCTCCAAAGAAGATATTTATTATATGATATACCCGAGAGGGAATTGGTATTGGAATCAGATGACGAATCGAAGTAAGAGCGCTTTGTACTTTATTCTCAACTGATCATATGATCAGGAGCGTTTATTTAATGACCAAGCCCTCCGCAGTTTAAGCTGCGGAGGGCAAAGTTTATTCTGCACTGTACGGCTCGATATTTGTAACCTCTGCGGCGAAGGTCTCATCCGGCAGGGGATTTTCCAAAAGCTCATCATAGCTTTTTGTCATCCTGAATGTCGCCATATCGGAACAGTAGGTATTGCCGAAAATATCCGTTGCAACAAATACATACTGATACTCTTTTCCGTCAAGCGGCAGCTCGGTGATCTTGCCGCCATCCTCGCCTATGGTAAATTCCTCGCTGAATATTTCGATAGGAACTCCCATTCTCATTGTCGTACTTTTAACGACCTGTATTTTGTCCCCTTCTTTCAGTGAGTTGTACTCCATCGAGGGCAGTCCGTTTTCGTCATAGCCGTCCCATGTTCCGAATACCTCGTATTTGTTGCCATCGTAGTCGGGATCATCGAACAGGAAACTGAAGAAGATCAGATTGGTGCGTTTTCCGTTTACCTTTACGGGAGCTGAAAATCTTATCATGATGTCTGTGCTGCTTACGGTGCTGAAATACAGCGGATGACCGTCCAGTGCAGGGGTGACGCCCCTGAAATTGCTCTTGAACAAAAGCTTTTCCCAAT
Source organism: uncultured Eubacteriales bacterium (assembly GCA_900319255.1). Taxonomy (GTDB): domain Bacteria; phylum Bacillota; class Clostridia; order Oscillospirales; family Acutalibacteraceae; genus UBA1213. The sequence continues at coordinate 1,752 of ONNU01000007.1, read as the reverse complement.
CCTTAGTGATATCGTTATCGGTGCAGAGGATATGCTGATTCCCCTCACTATCTGTTGACATCAGTTGAAAATCTATCGCACTCAGATATTTTCCGCTCTCGGGCGTAAGGGATACTGTAAAAGCTCCGTCTGCGCTTATACTGCCCCGGTCTGAGTATTCAATGGATGTGGTGGGAACATCAAGATAATAGTCGCTCAGATAGCTGTTATATTCCTCACATACACCGAGATCGGTATAGTTTTCTATCTCGGTTTTATCGTATCTTTCAGGGTAATAGAACGACATTCCGCAGGTGAAGCGATCCTGCCCTGTGACAGAATATGGCACAAGGTCATAAACGGCGGGCCACAGATATTGTACATCATCGTCTATTTTCAATGCGACTCTTGCAGCGAAGCTTATCATGTCGATCATATTCGAGCCGCCCTTAGCAGTTCTGTCGCCGCCCATCTTTTCGGTTCTGTTCAGAGAATCGGTGATGAAAGACGAAAAGTTTTTATCGCTGATATTCTTTTCCAGAACACCGATAAAATCATTGAACTTCTCAATCAGCGCATCGGTCTTGGAAAGATCAAATACCGAGAGTGATGCAAAGGTATCCTTTCCGGCAGCCTTACACTTTTCGAGGAACGAATCACAGACGGTCTTACCGATCTCCATATTGTCGGTTTTGCCTGCAAAGGCTTCGACCAGTGCCTTGTAGTCCCATCCGCCGGAGGGTTCGATCTCCTCGGACGCTATCATATATTCGGAAAAGTTCTGCACGGTGTCAGCAGTTTCAACGGTCGCCATCAGGCAAGCATCAAAGCCAATGATGTCAAATTTTGTATTGAGCTTTGTTTCCTCTAATGCACTGTGCAGCTCTGAAAGAGTAAGCCCGTCAAAACCGTAATTTTCGTCAAAGCATACGCCCTTTGCTGCGCCGCCGCCGTGATCCCACAGCACGAGCATATTGTGATCGGTGGGATATTTTTCCTGTCCCCATTTCAAAAAGTCGGTCAGAGTTTCGGCTTCGCCCATATTGAGCTGAGTGAGGGTATCGAGCAGGACAAGCTCCCCGTTTTTTACTTCATAGCGCTGAGCAGCACTTTCGCTGATGTCGTGAGAACGCCATGTCTGAGCACCACCCGTCTGGATAACGATATTAAGGTCGGCGCTATCGGCAGAGAGTATCTCGTTGATGTTTTTGCTCGCAAGCCCCTGTTTTGTTTCGAGATTCGATCCGCACATATAGATAAACATAGTGCGCCCTTCGGTAAGCGTCGGCTTGCTTTCCGGTGTACTGTCATCGTCGTTCTGAGAAATCTGCGGCGTTGAAGATTCACTTGTATCTTCCCCATTGTCACACCCACAGCATAAAGTAAGAAGCAGACAGCAAAGAACAATAAGTGCGGTAATTCGTTGTTTCATATTATGGATCTCCAGTCCGATATTGTGATAATTTTATCAGAATTATAGCAGATTTCTTGTGAGCTTGCAAGTTTTTCATTTTTCCAGATAAAGGCAGGATACTCCTTTAAAAGAATATCCTGCCGGTTTTAAATTCTTCGTAATAATTTGAAGATAAATTTTACTTTTTCAGATATGCTGACGAAACAGGAAATTCAAAATAGGTGTCGGAATAGTCATAAAGGACAACTCCGATATTGGAATAGACTTTACCGCTGCCGTCTATGTCGGCGTGTCCGTGAAGCTCGGCGTAGTTTCCCCAGAAGGACGGGTTGAGTTTATCCCGAAGTTCAACAAGTCGT
>ONNU01000232.1 GCA_900319255.1 uncultured Eubacteriales bacterium | reverse complement strand
TTCTCCCCTTTTGAAATCCCTTTTCCTTATCTCCCCCCGGTTCGCTCCACGTGGGTGGGTTTTATCGAATTTCTGCTTTCTGTCCAACGCGCGGAAAAATGGAATGGTAAGGTAATCCGGACTTTTGCTATCTGCATCAGAAAGATTTGTAACGCTCCCGACAATATCAACTCTTAGTCATTAAAGTCTGGCTTGCCACGGGGGTTAAGGAAAGGGAATTGCAAAAGGGGGAAAACTCAAGGGGGACACCCCTTGTGGTTTCCACCTTTTGTCTCACCAAAGCAGAAATACTAATGAAGTATGACCCAGGGCATGAAAGCGGAACAGCCAGAAACCCTTTAGCAACCCGAAGCGGAAATGTCAGTTTCACGGATTCATGTATATCTAAAAACAAAATATTGTCACCCTCGCTCAATAAGATTGTTAACCTCAAAATTTAAAAAACAGGTTGACAATTAAATGAAAAGGATATATAATATTCATTGGAAAGAAGGGAAAAATATGGATAAAACAAATTCCAATGAAAATGAAAACGAGAAAAACAATAATAAAAACGAGCGTTCCGGGATGAGGAACAGACTGCTGGGGCTGACATATACTGCTTTATTTACCGCAGTGATCGCTGTCTGCTCGCAGATACAGATCCCTCTGGGACCTGTGCCCTTTACGTTACAGACGCTGGGTATTTGTATTGCCGCAGGTATTCTGGGGCTGAAAAGGGGGTTCCTCAGCGTTTTAGTGTACGTGATACTCGGCGCTGTTGGAGTGCCGGTATTTGCAGGCTTCAGCGGAGGTGTGGGATGCATCACAGGTCCTACGGGGGGTTATATCACAGGCTTCCTGTTTACCGGGCTGGCTGTGGGATTGTTTGCTGATCTTTTCGGAAAAAAGGTCTGGTCGCTGACTGTGGGAATGGTGGTAGGAATACTGATTTGCTATGTTTTCGGTACGGCATGGTTTGTTATCGTAAGCGGGCAGAACGGCAATTCAATGGATATAATGACAGCTCTGGGTTATTGCGTATTCCCGTTTTTACTCCCGGATGCCGCAAAGATCATCGCTTCTGTTATCCTTGTCAACCGCATCGACGCTGTTGTGAAGCCAAAGGTTTCATAAGCAGGGGAAAGAATAAGATCTGAATCTGTGAAAATCAATGGGTAAAAAAATACTGTATTCATTGATCAGAATTATCAAATTCACTGAAAGGGGAACAGCGGATTTCCTTTTTCAGCGCTCAGCGGAGATGTCAGCTTTACGGACTCAGGTAAGACAGAACCCGGATAAAATAATTGCCCCGAAGCGGATAAAATGCTTCGGGGCATCGTTTATTTAATCGGATTTTTTCCGCTTGGTTATCTGGATCTGCGGGTGTCCGGTATCGTCTTCATATACTTCCGCCGTATACAGATATTCGGCTTCACCGTCACGGATAGTGAAATCTGTCGCGCCGAATTGACTTGCATGAACCCGGATCATACTGTCTTCTCCGGTGCTTTCGATGGTAACGGCTGCAGCAGGATCGTCTTCTGTCACAACAACCGCAGAATCCGAAAGGATCAGATCATCCGGCAGGAAAACCGTACCGTTTACATCGACCTGTGGTGTTGTAACCGTAAATACAACAACGATGATAAGCGGGATCAGGATACCGACCAGCTTTTTCTTTATATCCGGGAAAAACGCAATTACATACAGGACGATCTGCAACAGGCAAAACAGTGAAGTGACAAGCCGATACGGAAAATGACGTATACAATGGAGACCGCTCTGATAAGCAGCGCTTCCCATAAACGCCAGAACCGGAGTAAGGATGATCACGCTCAGCCAGTTTTTCTTCGTGATAAACCATCCGACAAATGCCATCGGGAACGTAAGCAGTGTCCATAAAAACCAGTACTTATAATATCCGAACAGCCCCCATCCCATGGATGAAAACGGCACCTGAATCAGATAAATAAGCGGCTGGCTGATCAGGAAAAACACAAATGTCTTGAGTGCCGATTCCAGGGGTTTTTTACAATTTGCCATGATAATGATGGCGAAGAAAAACCATGCCTCAAAATCAACGCCCATCAGTTCAAACGAAGTATTATGAAAAAAGGGCACGATCAGAAAGATGGAAGTCAACACTGCCGTACCCAGCGCAAACAGTATCACTGTGAGCCAACTCATATTAAGCCCACCATAGAGTTTGTTGATTATACTTCTGATAGTAATTTTTTCTTTCATGAATCTATCTCCATTATTATTATAAATTTTGACTTGAAATTGTGAAGCCGACATCTCCGTTGTGGGGGATAAAAGTATGTGACAGTTTTACCTTAATGCTCTGAGTTATACTTCATTAGTATTTCTACTTTGGTAGGACAAAAGGGGAGAACCTTAAGAGGGGGACGCAAGCCACCCTCTTGTGGTTCTCCTCTTTTGTCGCAGCGGCAAAGCCGCTGCCTCCCCGGAAGAAGTCAGCAACCAATAGAAGCCAGGGTATAAAGAATAACTCCCGAATTCGCTGTTCCACTTTAATACCCTGAGCCATGCTTCATTAGTATTTCTGCTTTTGTCCGCAGCGGCAAAGCCGCTGCCCCGGAAGACTTATACAAACGCCATAGTAGTTCTGACGGGGGCGGCAGAATTACTATGGCGGAAATTTTATTTTGCGCTGCGTTTGAGGATCATTCCTCTTTCAGTACCTGAGCTTCACCCTTGGGCTTGACATTGAGATGGGTGTATTCAAAGCTCAGCATCGTGGGGTCTTCGCCCTTTGTGATAAGGGAGCGGAGCTTGTCAATGGCTTTTTTGAAAAGTATGCCGGTTATCGCTCCTATTATCATCATCAGTACGTCGTCTGTGCAGGAGGTGCCTGTGTTGAAAATAAACTGCATTGCCTCTGTCGCAAGACCAAAGCAGGCTGCGATTATGATTATATGCCATACCCTGAATTTCGGCACAAGTACGGACAGATAAAGCGAAAACGGAGCAAGCACAATGCAGTGCCACATGATATAGGGGACGCCGTTTTCATGTGTGCCGTTTATGCAGTCGGTTATCCGGCTCAGTATCATCAGATCTATTTTTCTGTCGCCCTGCGCGGGATGATCCGGCATTACCAGCATGAATACAACAATCAGTACATATATGATAAGCAAAGCCTTCATGCTCAGGGATATGAAACGGGCAAAGCTTCTGCGGGTGTCGTTATTGTCGCTGTTTCCGGTGGAAAGCAGCCTTATCACCGTGCAGAAGGTAAAGGGCAGAAACCACAGCAGGAACATACTGACGATCCTGTACATACCGATATCAGGCCAGTATGTGGAGGGGTTTTCGGCAAAGCCCATTATTATCTCCAGTATCAGCGCTGTTGTCATAAGGACTGACATTGTGAACATCGCTGCGCCGATCGCCTCGTACCGCTTTGTGATAAGAAAAAGCACAGCCGTTATTACCAGAGTGATAAGAAAAATATATGCTTCGCATAAGCCGTCATAGCTCAGCTGATTTTTTGCATCGTTCGGCAGAAGAAAGAACATCAGCCCCGCTGCCAGGGACAGAAACAGATGACTGATGGACAGCTTCTGGCTGGGAAGAACATTCATAGGCTATTCCTCCTGTAATTCAGATAATCTTCAAGTATCACGACAGCTGCAACACTGTCAACGACTTCTTTGCGTTTTTTTCCCCGCTTGTTGCTCATGTTCAGATATTCATAGGCTGTCACGGTGGTACAGCGTTCATCTCTCAGAACGACCTCCAGACCGCTTGCCTGAGCGAGGATATCCTTGAAAACACGGACATTCTGTGCGCTTTCGCCTTCGCTGCCGTCCATATTTCTCGGCAGCCCCAGCACGATCTGCTGAGCAGACCTTTCAGCGGCGATATCGCTTATCCGTTTTGCAAGAGCTTCCATGCTGTATTCCTTTATAACTCCCACAGGAGATGCGATCATTTCGTTTTTATCGCATACAGCCACCCCTGTGCGTACCTTTCCGTAATCCACTGATAATATTATCATTGCTTTTCCTCCGCATTATTCACAAGCGCAAGATGATCGCAGTAATTCTCCATTATCAGCTTGAAGCCGCCCCTGTCATCGCTTTCGGCAACATTGACGGACATATTCGTTCCCAACGGTATACCGCCGATATCTCTGACCTGCCAGCCGTGAAGATAACACATCATGGTTTTTATTGTGCATCCGTGAGAAACGATGCATACCGTTTTCCCCGGATTATCCCTCACGATATCATTTACAGCGGCGCTTACCCTGTTATATACATCGGACATGGATTCTCCCTCCGGCGCCTGAAAAACAGCCGGGTCGTTATTCCAGTCGGAAAACTCTTTGGGATATTCCCTTGCGATATCCTCCAGATACTGACCCTCCCATTTTCCCGGATCTATCTCGATAAGACGGTCGTCCGTTATTATCGGGACATCGTGATAGACATTGATCCCCCTGGCGCTTTTCTGGGCTCTTATGAGGGAACTGGTATAAAAGACATCAATTGGCTCGGCGCTGAGCATTTCAGCAGTTGCGCCGATCTGCGCTCTGCCCTTCGGTGTGATATCGCAGTCCGTCCTTCCCTGAAAAAACCTTTTCAGATTGCCCTCAGCCTGGCAGTGACGGACGATTATTAGCTTTGTCATTGATAATTACACCTCAACAGTTCCGGTAAGCTCTTTTACCGTGGGAATATTATGAGTATCAAGATAGCCGTGCAGTCCCTCTGAGATCCTGAGCGGGGCATAGGGGTCGGTAAACAGTACGGTACCAATCTGGATAGCGTCTGCGCCTGCCATTATCATTTCCACCGCATCCTGCCATGTGCTGATGCCGCCGAGACCGATAACCGGGATCTTCACGGCGTTTTTGACCTGATAAACCATTCTTACGGCAACAGGGAAAACTGCCGGACCTGACATACCGCCAGTAACATTCTTTATAATCGGGCGGCGTGTATTGATATCTATTCTCATGCCTGTGAGGGTATTGATAAGGGAAACAGCGTCAGCGCCTGCGCCCTCTGCTGCCCTTGCCACCTCTGCAATATCTGCAACATTAGGAGAAAGCTTGATGATAAGCGGCTTTGTGCAGTGCTTTCTGACAGCGGCGGTGATCCTTTCCACAGATTCGGGTGAGGTGCCGAACTGAGCGCCGCCCTTTTTGACATTCGGGCAGGAGATATTCAGCTCGATCATATCAACATCGCTGTCGGAAAGTATCTCGCATATTTTGCAGTAATCCTCCTCAGTGCTGCCGGCGGCATTTGCGATAACGACTGTATTCTGCTGTTTCAGCCAGGGAAGCTCCACCTTGATAAAATGCTCCACCCCGGGATTCTGCAGACCTACGGCATTGAGCATTCCCATAGGAGTTTCAGCTATTCTTGGCGGAGGATTACCGGGACGCTCCATAAGAGTAGTGCCCTTGCATGAGATACCGCCGAAAACAGACAGGGGATAAAGCTCGCTGTATTCTCTGCCGAAGCCGATAGTACCGGAAGCGGCGATGATTGGGTTGTCAAATTCCACACCTGCGATATTTACGCTAAGATCTGCCATTACCAAGCCACCTCCTCAGCTCTGAATACAGGACCGTCCTTGCACACATGCTTGTATGTAAGACTGCCGTCCTCACGATTTATACCAACTGCGCAGCCAAGACAGGCCCCGACTCCGCAAGCCATTCTCTGTTCAAGAGAAACGAAACATTCCTTGCCGTGTTCCTTTGCAGCATTTGCAATATTTCTGAGCATAGGCGCAGGACCGCAGGCGCAGATCATATCACATTCATCAATAACCTCCATAAGCGGGTCGGTGACAAAGCCCTTCAGACCATAGCTGCCGTTATCGGTGGTCTCAAAGAATCTGCAGCCCAGCTTTCTGAAATCCTCAGAAAGTATGACGGCGCTTTTATCGCGGAAGCCGTTTATAACAACAGCGTTTCCGCCTGCCTGCTTAGCGCTGTAAAGCATAGGAGGCACGCCGATACCGCCGCCGATAAAGACGATCCTCTTATCCTCCGGAACATCGAAGCCGTTTCCGAGAGGGCATATCATATTGATACTTTCGCCTGTTTCAGTTTCAGAAAGGATCCTTGTACCGTCGCCTCTTATCTCAAACACAAGGCGGATGATATCGCCGTCAACATCGCATATAGAGATAGGTCTGCGGAGAGTTTTCCCCGGCACCAGCAGATGAGCGAACTGTCCGGGTCTGCAAAGAGCGGCAAGCTCCGCATTCTGCAGCCGGAAGTCATATATTGTTTCAGTAAGCCTGTGTTTTTCAACAAGCAGACAATCCTGAGCGTCAAACTTCATAAAATCATTCCTTTCAGCTTTTTATCCGTAAAGTTTCCGTATATACAATAATTATAACATAAACCAAAACAGACCGAAAGGGGAAAAGACAAAATTATCGTGAAAATATTTTGCGTATTTTCCGCATTTCTCAGCATTATCAGGATCATCCGGAGGACGCAATTTTACAGCATGATAATAATAGCGCTGTTGCTGGAAAAAAGAATTCGCTGTTCTGCTTTAATGTCCTGAGCCATACTTTATCAGCGTTTCTGCTTTGGTGAGACAAAAGGGGGAAATCACAAGGGGGTTCCACCCTTGAGTTTTCCCCCTTTTGCAATCCCCTTTCCTTAACCCCCTTGGCAAGCCTGACTTTTATGACTAAGAGTTGGTATTGTCAGGAGCTTTACAAATCTTTCTGATGAATACAGTAAATCAGATGACGGAGAAGGTAAAATCCCGAATCAGTTCACCAC
>ONNU01000100.1 GCA_900319255.1 uncultured Eubacteriales bacterium | reverse complement strand
GACAGCAATATCAATAACTCTATACTTTATATCACCGGCAAAAATAAACTCGGATTTATTTATTACATCTATAATATTGCAGGACCTCAATACCACACTTATCCCGGCGAGGTCACTGTTCAGCCATCACTTCTGCTGAATAAAACCTCCATGTCTCTGGGAAAGAATGAAACATTCAAGCTTACGGCAAATCAGTCAGTAAAATGGCGCACCTCCGCTCCGAAGATCGTAACCGTTGACCAGAGCGGAAATGTCAAAGCTGTGGGCACCGGTACCGCGTGGGTAACGGCAAGAAATAATTCCGGTAAAGAAACCTCATGCAAGATAACCGTAAAAAAGGCTCCCAACTGGGTAGGTATTTCTCAGAGCAGCCTTACAATGGGAGTGGGGGAGAGCCTTACTCTCAGCGCAAGTGTTGCCAGGGATGCGGCAGCTGCAAAAAGAACCTTCCGCACCAGCAACAGCAGTGTCGTTAAAATGACAAAAACCGACTGGACAGGCTGCTTTACAGCTGTAAAGCCGGGTACAGCGTGGGTGACAGTAAGACTGTATAACGGACTGGAAAAATCCTGCAAGATCACAGTAAAGCCTGCTCCCGCAAAGGTGTATGTAAATAAAACAGTTATCAATCTGAAGGTGGGTCAGCAGGGAGTATTAGGCTCCTATGTCAACAGCGGAGCTGCCAGCGCCCAGAGAAAATACCGCTGCAATAACAGTGGCATAATACGGATGACAAGGACTGATTGGCAGGGTGAGTTCAAAGCCTTGAAAGCGGGTGTATCATGGGTGACAGTACGCACCTACAACGGCAAGGAGGCAAGCTGTAAGGTAGTCGTAACAGACCCCAATGCCTTTGATATATCGAAGTATACAGGGGAGTTCCGTACTCATCAGAGGGGCGCATCACAGTACGCAAATGAGGGCAGTCGCCTGACTATTACAAAGCAATCTGACGGAAAATACAAGATTTTTTCAGAGCTGATCTATGGAGGCGGCAGACGCATAAGCCAGATGTGGTATACCACCGAGATCAATTCCGGAACCATTACCTTTAATGCTAAGGAAAGCTGGCTGTGTACTCTTAAATATACGCTTACTTTCAAAAACGGGAAAATATATTTCTCTCAGAAGATGGTAAGCCATCCATCCAGCGGTATATTTTTCCCGCCCGATGAAACGAATCTTGTTTTCTCAAAATAATTCGGCTTGATATTTTTGGCATAGCATATCCTTTATAAAAAATTCGCCGGCAGGAACGCAAAGCGCGCGCCTGCCGGCTTTTTACTTTTATTTATTTCTTCACTTCAACGATGATACCGTCCTTAAAGCCTGCCGCTTTGAGTCTTTCAAGCTGTGCCTGGGCGTTTTTCTTTTCTGAATATGCCCCTACCTGAACACGGTAGATGACCTTCTGAGCTTTTGCCGGCTGCTTTGTCTGAGCTGAGCCGGAACCGGAGCCTGATGCAGAAGCGGGAGCCTTGTATGTAACTCCGAATGCCTGACATACACCCTTGCAGAGAGCTTCTCCTACAGCCGCAGGATTTTCCACAAGCCATTTTGCGACCGATGGATTATCGTGGAAATCCACTTCTGTATAGACGGCGATGCAGTTGGTGCCGTTCAGCTCTGCAAGCTCAGGATATTCCCGGATGCCGTATTCTGTCTTGCCCGGAGTGACCGACTGCACAGCCCTGTAGATAGGCTCGGCATATTTCATATTTGCAGCAGAGCGGCTGTATACCATGCACATGGTTCCAGCGCATCTGCCGTTTGCAGCGTTGGTGTGGATGGGCAGATGAAGATCTGCGCCCCATGAATTTGACTGGGCGATGGATGCCGACATCAGCTGACCCTTCGGCGCCTTCTTCACCTGAAAGCCGCAGCGCTCAAGGGCTGTTTTTGCAGCGTCAGCGATACGGTTGCACTGATCGCATTCATTTGTATTTCCGTAGGCGTAAAGATTGCCGTTCTGATTGGACGGACTGAGATAAATTTTCTTTGACATTATTTGTTCTTCCTTCCTGTTGATGATTTAAGATGTTTTATTATTTTTGCGAGAAAGTCCGGTATCGGCACACCGAGCTTTCCAAGGTTTTCGAGAATAGATATCATTTCGTTGATTATAAGCCATGCCGCTACAAATGCGCCGAACCACATATTATAGCCTGAGCCGGGAACTGCAGCGGCGATGCCCATGGATATAAGATAGTCAACACCCATCGCAACAATGATAAGCGCCATATAGCCTACCTTTCTGAATATGCCTTTAGCGCCTGTACGGCTGGAAAGCGTGCCCAGCGTCCATGCCGCAGCCATCCCGCTGATATAATCCAGCAGCATCATAAGCATCAGTACCGCAACTGGCACGACCATGGCTCCTAAATATACGGAAAGCGCCGCAGCCGCTGCCGATATCACAGCCTGGATACCTCTGTCATTCATTTTCAAGTCCTCACCTCCCTTTGTGATAAAATAAGAAGGGGAAAAATACGATTTTTGCCTGTATGACTGCCGATGAAAAACCCCCTCTAATACTCCCCCGATTCTGCGAAAAAGTTTACCTCAAAAGGTCAACTTTTTTAAAAAAAATTTTTCGGCTTATCCGGAAAAGGCTTCAGAAGTACATTTTATTGATGTGAAAAGCCGGAAAAGACAGCATCCTGAGGACATTCAGCCCTGCTGTCCGGGGCAGCGGTGAGAGCCGATGACCGGAAATGGATGAATAACAGAGAAAAATAACGAAATCAGCCATAAAAATGCAAGTTCCTGAAAAAAAGTTGCATTTTATAAAAATAATGCTTGATTTTCGGGAATCGGTATGGTAAAATATGAAATGTTGGTAACAAAGTTTTTCATAAGCTTTGTTCTGGAATAGGAATAAATCAAATAAGGAGTGACTTGTCATGTCATATGTAAGCGAAGTACTTGAAAAAGTAATCGAGAAAAACCCTGCGCAGCCGGAATTCGTACAGGCTGTAAAAGAAGTTCTGGAATCACTGGAGCCCGTTATCGAGGCTAATCCCCAGTATCAGAAGGAAGCTATCCTTGAGCGTATCACCGAGCCTGAAAGACAGCTTATGTTCAGAGTTCCGTGGGTAGACGACAAGGGTAACGTACAGGTAAACCGCGGCTTCCGTATCCAGTTCAACAGCGCTATCGGTCCCTACAAGGGCGGTCTCAGACTTCATCCCTCAGTAAACCTCGGTATCATCAAGTTCCTTGGTTTTGAGCAGATCTTCAAGAATTCACTTACAGGTCTTCCCATCGGCGGCGGCAAGGGCGGTTCCGACTTTGACCCCAAGGGCAAGAGTGACAGAGAAGTTATGGCATTCTGCCAGAGCTTCATGACAGAGCTTTTCAGACATATCGGCGCTGATACTGACGTACCCGCTGGTGATATCGGCACAGGTGCAAGAGAGATCGGTTATCTCTTCGGTCAGTACAAGAGACTCAAGAATCAGTATGAGGGCGTTCTCACAGGTAAGGGTCTTACCTACGGCGGTTCACTTGCTCGTACAGAGGCTACAGGCTATGGTCTGCTTTACATCACAGAGGAGCTTCTCAAGGATCACAATATCGACATCAAGGGCAAGACTGTCTGCGTAAGCGGCGCTGGTAATGTTGCTATCTACGCTACACAGAAGGCTCAGCAGCTGGGTGCAAATGTTGTTACTCTTGCAGATTCAACAGGCTGGATCTACGATGCAGAGGGCATTGATGTTGAAGCTGTCAAGGAGATCAAGGAAGTCAAGAGAGCAAGACTTTCAGAGTACAAGAACTATCGTCCCAACGCTGAATATCACGAGGGCAAGTTCATGTGGACAATTCCCTGTGATATCGCACTTCCCTGCGCTACACAGAACGAGCTTGATGTTGAGGCTGCTGAGAACCTCATCAACAACGGCGTTATCGCTGTATGCGAAGGCGCTAATATGCCCACAACTCTTGAAGCTACAAAGAAGTTCCAGGATGCAGGCATCATGTTTGTTCCCGGCAAGGCTGCAAATGCAGGCGGCGTAGCTACATCTGCTCTTGAAATGTCACAGAACAGCCAGAGACTTTCATGGACATTTGAAGAGGTTGATCAGAAGCTCCAGGGCATCATG
>ONNU01000216.1 GCA_900319255.1 uncultured Eubacteriales bacterium | reverse complement strand
GAGGAACTTTGACGGAAGCTCCAAAAGAATATCATCTCTGAGCAAAGCATCAGTATCGAGCATATAGTCCGGTGCTTCAATATAATCATCCCCGCCTTCCTCAGGAAGTGCAGTGACGAGAATATGATTAAACCTATAGGCGAGCTCTTTTTCAAAGTCTTCATAACATCTTGCGCATCTGAAGCAGTATCTGAAGCTGCACCGAGCCTCGTATACTACCATCCCCGCATGATTGCTTACCGTGATCTCAGCTCTTACCCTTTCAGGAAAGCTGCCGTTTTCATCGGTCTGCCCCGTCATATCGACCTCTGCTGCTGCCGTGACAGATTCATTCTCATTCAGAAAAACCTTTTTCAGTTCAAGAATCATGATCTCACCCCGACAACATCATTATACCGGATATAATCCGATATCAACACGCCATACATTATTATAATTCCATACGGTTCTTTTGTCAATAACTTTTTTGCAAAAAATCAGCATTTTTTCCAAAAATTTTATGAGGAAGCATTTCTGCCTCCTCATAATGTAATCGCTTTGATTATCTATCGTATGATCATACCTTCTCAGAAACAGCAGCAATGCTGGTGGGAAGTTCACTTTCATCGGCAGATACAAGGAATGTGAACTGTGTATCAGTTTTATCGGCAAGCATATTGATCTTCTCTATGAATGCAGTGAACTCATCCATATTCTGTCCGCCGATCTTAAAGGTCGAATCAACCAGAACGTCAGTTACATCATAGTTACCAGCGCACAGACCGCTGAGGAAACCGAAGAATGCTTCATATCCGGTTACTGCATACTGCTCTGTGTCAATAAGACGAGCCTTATGAGTTACATCATAAGTAAGCTTTGAGCCTTTCTCGATAACTACAACATTTCCGTTTGATGCCTTTACTGCATCGTTTGCAAGAGAAATGAGCTTCTTTGTTTTGCCTGTACCTTTTTTACCGACAATAAGTTTAACCATAATTTTTGCCTCCTTGAAAGTTATCGCCGCCGGAGCGGTTTATCCTTTGCATAAAAAATCATTTCTGCTATCTCTATTTTATATTATATTTAACTAACTGTCAACCGTTTTGCCAAATATATTTTATTCTGCCCTGCTGCGCCGCTTTTCCGACAGCTGTCATCATGCAGCTGCGGCAGGGCATTTTATATTAATCAATTATTTAAGTCTTGCCTAAAGAGCTTCCTTCTGATCCTCATAGCCGGGCTTGCCCAGAAGAGCAAACATATTCTTCTTGTAGCTTTCAACACCGGGCTGATTGAACGGATTGATGCCGAGTGTATAGCCGCTGATAGCGCAAGCCTTCTCAAAGAAGTAGATAAGATAGCCAAGCTCTGCTTCGCTCTGATCTGCGATACTGAGTACAACATTCGGAACCTTGCCGTCTGTATGAGCAAGAACGGTTCCCTCGAATGCCTTCTTGTTTACGAAATCTACAGTCTTGCCTGCAAGGAAGTTAAGTCCGTCAACATTTTCAGGATCGGTTCCCAGTGTGATTTCATATTTCGGCTTGTCGATCTGTACGACGGTTTCAAACATTGTTCTTGTGCCGTCCTGAATGAACTGACCCATTGAATGAAGGTCGGTGGAGAATACAACGCTTGCCGGGAACAAGCCCTTCTGATCCTTGCCCTCGCTCTCGCCGTAAAGCTGCTTCCACCATTCGCTCATCATTGTGAAGGAAGGCTCATAGCTTACTAAAAGCTCGATGCTCTTGCCCTTTCTGTAAAGGATATTTCTTACAGCAGCATACTTGTAGCAGTCATTCTCGGAAAGATCCTTGCTCATAAGCTCATCCTTAGCCTTTGCAGCGCCCTGCATAAGAGCGTCGATATCTGCGCCTGCAACAGCGATGGGAAGAAGTCCAACAGCTGTAAGAACACTGAAACGTCCTCCTACATCATCCGGAACAACAAAGGTCTCATAGCCCTCACGGTCAGCGAGCTGCTTGAGTGTACCCTTAGCCTTATCAGTTGTGCAGAAGATCCTTTCCTTAGCGCCTTCCTTGCCGTATTTCTTTTCAAGAAGCTCTCTGAAAACTCTGAAAGCGATAGCCGGCTCAGTCGTAGTACCTGACTTGGAGATCATATTGATAGAGATATCTCTTCCCTCACAGATCTGCAGAAGCTCGGAAAGAGCTGTTGAGCTGATAGAATTACCTGTGAAATAGATATCGGGAGTATCCTTTTTGAGAGCGTTGTAATTCGGGGACTTGAGGAACTCGATCGCAGCTCTTGCGCCGAGATAAGAACCGCCGATTCCGATAACAACAAAAACATCAGAATTGCCCTTTACTTTTTCAGCAGCCTTCTTTATCCTGTCAAACTCTTCCTTGTCATAATCAACGGGAAGATCTACCCAACCGGTAAAATCATTGCCAAGACCTGTCTTTGAATGAAGCAGATCATGCGCAGCAGCGATCTGAGGCGCAATGGCAGTGTATTCCTCCTCATTGATAAATTCCTTGAGATGCTTATCACTTAATGTAACGGACATAAACTTTTCCTCCTTGAAATAAGATTGCAGACCGGCGTTGAAAACAGAACGAGTCACTCTGCAAATTTCAGAATAAACATATCAGCATTGCCAATATGATAATTACTGTTCTTATTTTACTATATCCGAGTTCATTTTGCAAGGAATATTGTAACTTTTTTCTGTTTTTTGTTAATTATATCGTTTTTTCACGCCTCATAAGCTCCGCAGGGATAATTCCGGGAAATATCATAAATATCAATAAGACGAAATATAAAACAGCGCAGCCTTGTTCGGAATAAAAAAAACAGACGCTTTGATTTTTCACTCCCGTCTCCTTCCCCACCCATAATGCTATCTGCCGGATATAGCCGCAGCAACAAGCAGCTTGGAACTTTAAGCTTTGAGCTTTGTCAACCTCAGCCGCCTGCCGTTCGTGTAAAATAATTATGGGACTTTGCTTTGAAGCCGGACTGAGAAAATATTCATTCCCCCCTACCATCCAAGTATAACACGCGGGGGGGCGAAAGCAACGCATCGTCAGACCTGCCCCCGCGATTTTGGGTGCAGCGTCGACGCTGCCGGCACGCCGGCGCTGGAGTTCGTGTAAAATATTTCTGGGAGTTTTCGTATATTCCGGCTGAGGATAATTCCGCTTTCCCTTTACAATCGAACTATAACACGCGGGAGCGAAAGTAAAGCATTGTAAGACCTGCCCCCGCGATCTTGACACCGGCGGCACGCCGGCCGGCGCTGGAGGAGGTTGACAACAAGTGGTAAATATAATACAATAAATAAAAAGTGATTCTGCTTTCTTAGAATAATCGGATGCGGTTACAGACTAAAAAGGAGAGGCGTTTATGTATCTGAAAAAAACATGGATCTTAATTCTGAAAATCAAAAATATAATTTTTCTGCTTGCGGGTCTTGTCTTCATGTTTATCGGAATGGCAGATATCAGCTCCCTCAGCGCTTATTACTGGGGTGACTGGAATACTGTATATAATGCAAGATCGACACCGGGATCTCTGGGACTTATCGTTCTGAGTCTGGCGCTTTTCATTGTCGCAGCACTATCAAATAACGCTATCAAAAGAGCCGGCTTCTATTCGACCTATTTTGAAGGCATACTCTATAATAAGATCACCTATAATGAGATTGCAGAGGTATCGGGGCTTTCCCGTAACTACGTTTATTTTGAACTGTATCTTTTCCGTTTTATCTATATGAAAAATTACAGCTTCAATAAGGACGAGACCGGCGAATATATAGAACCGTACAGCAAAAGAATAAGCTGCAGCTGCCGGAACTGCGGCGCCGTTATCGACAAGATGCAGTACCATACAGGCTACTGCCCCTATTGTAAGACCCCCGATGTTTTCGCTACTGTCATTTCAGATAAAAAGGTCTACAGCATCAGCAATGAATTTTCAAAGGGCAGCTGGGATAAAACCGCATACATCTGCCCGAGCTTCAGAGCAAAATTCTTTGCGTATATAATAGCCTTTACTATCGTACTCTGTCTTATTTTTATGCTTATCTGTATGCTGATCGACTATTCAGGAAAAATAAATAATACAGATTACCTCAGAGATCAGCTTATGTCAGGTACAAGCTATTACTCCTTTGAGCTAATACAGAAGGATATGAAAAATACAATGATCTGGGTAGGCTTCTTTGTGGGAATGCTTATCCCGATACTGGTGCTGACCTTCAACAGAGTAAGACTTCTTATTATCGCTGATGACTTTGCAAAAAAACTGGTGTTTGCATCCTCTCCCTATATTGATATCACAGACCGGAGGTTTTCCGTAAGAAGCCCCCTGAGTACCATCAAAAGAATGCGCAAGGTGCTCCAGGTAAGATATATGCGGAACTGCTCTATTGAAAAGCATAACGGCGCTCTGACTATTGCCGTTGCAAGAAGGATCGTCAAGGATAAATGCCCCACCTGCAGCGCTCCCATCGTGGGCGCAGTTGACGAAAACTACGTCTGCCAGTTCTGCAAAAACAAGATCATTAATGTTATTGTCAAAAACTGAAACAACCTCGGCAATGATAACGGCGTGAACCGGATACATATTAGCAGAAAAAAATTTACAAAGCTTTACTTTTCATTCATGGAGTGATCTCAATGTCAGAACAATTTATCAGAACCGAAATGCTTCTCGGCGCAGAGGCAATGAACCGGCTCAGCAAAGCAAGAGTTGCGGTATTCGGTATAGGCGGTGTCGGAGGACATGCGCTTGAAGCCCTTGTAAGAAGCGGCGTCGGAACCGTCGATATCATAGACAACGACACAGTAGCTATGAGCAACCTGAACAGACAGCTTATCGCAACTCACAGCACTGTGGGAATGTACAAGGTAGACGCTGCCGAAATGCGTATACATGATATCAATCCTGACTGCGTTGTAAATAAATACAATACATTTTTCCTGCCGGAAACAAAGGATCAGTTTGATTTCACTCAATTCGATTATGTTATCGACGCTATCGACACCGTTTCCGGGAAGCTTGCTCTTGTGGAATGCGCAAAAGCTGCGGGCGTTCCCATCATATGCTCAATGGGCGCAGGAAACAAGCTTGACGCTTCTGCTTTTGAGGTCGCTGATATTTACAAAACATCGGTTTGCCCGCTTGCCCGTGTAATGCGCGAGCAGTGCAGAAAGCGCGGCATAAAAAAGCTTAAGGTCGTTTATTCTAAGGAACAGCCAATAAAGCCGTCTTTCGCTGCTTCTCAGGAAGAGGACGGGGCGGCTTCAAAGCGCAGAGCAATACCGGGTTCGGCAGCTTTTGTTCCATCTGTTGCGGGGCTGATTATTGCGGGTGAGGTCATAAGGGATCTTACGGGAGTATGAAAAATTATGCTGATATAGGAATTTTGCAGTTTAATAAATACGGGGACTGCCTTTAGCGTTGCAGCGGGCAGTCCCTTTTTTAATGGGCTTGATCGGTTGGAAATGATTTTTTGTATAGTGGACAATAAAACAGCTCCGCTATGATGCAAATGGCTGTGTTTCGGTTTTGTACAGGGGATGTAAATCTATTTGATTTAGTGTCGGGGCTGACGATAAAGAATCTATTATAGGTTAAGCCCTTCGCATATTTCGTTTGGGGGTGGGTCAGTTAAAGAATAAATAATAAATAATAAATAATAGTGAATAATACAGAAAAAGAAACATCCGTCGTTTGACGGATGTTTCTTTTTCTGGGGGAGGGCGGATTCGAACCACCGAAGCCGAAGCAACAGATTTACAGTCTGCCCCATTTGACCGCTCTGGAACTCCCCCAT
>ONNU01000099.1 GCA_900319255.1 uncultured Eubacteriales bacterium | reverse complement strand
CGGCTTTGGGAATATTTTATTTCCCAATCACATCCAAGTATAACACGCGAGAACGAAAGTAAAGCATTGTCAGACCTGCCCCCGCGATTTTGACAGCGGCGCACGCCGCCGGGGGGAGGTTGAAATGTGGAGGGGAATGGTGTATAATCAGAGAAGGTGAAAGCTTAAATTTGTTTTGAAAGGATGAATGCGCTGTGAATAATCAGATGCCTAACCAGAATATGAGCTATACTGTCTATCAGACGCCTAAAAGAAAAAAGGATCATTCTACGCTCGTGATCGTGATCAGTATTGTTCTTGCAGTGTCGATCGGTTTCTTCGGACTGATCTTCCTGTTTATCTCTTTGACAATGAACTACGCTGTCTTTGATACCGATAGCTATGATAAGGTCACTGCCAAGGTCATTGATTCCGAAAAGAAATGGTCTGATACAAGAGAAGAATATATCTATATCACTTCTATTGAATATACGGATAAAAACGATCAGATTTATCTGGCTACTATCAATGGCAAGGTCGATGGTCCTACAGTTACTGTTTACTGTAAGCCCGATGACTATAATATGATGATCTATATGACCGATCAGGAACTGGCAATTATGAATTCCTTCTTTACTATCTTCAATACGGTTTGTATCGTGCTTATGTCATGCGCCGGTGTCATACTTATAGGAGGTATTATCCTCGGAATAGTGATGAAAAAACGATACAAAGCTTATCTTGCAGAGAATCAGTCGGATTTCCTGTATATGAACGGTCAGCCTGTTTACCCCGGACAGCCAGGTCAGCCGGGTCAGCCCGGACAGATGCCCCCTGCTCAGTCTCCAACGGATAATAATAATTTCAATCAGTAATGATTCAGCCCCCTCTTCCCGTAAAGAAGAGAGGGCTATTTTCTGTACCCTGCGCCGGATATACAGTCATTGTTATCCGGATATCAGCCTTAATGTCCCTATTATAATAAGTATCACCCCGGGGATGATGCTGAACCAGATACTGCTCACGCCTTTGAGCTTTCCTGCGCCTGAGCCGATACATTCTCCTGCGCAAAGAAATACGAATTGCAGCACTCCGCAAAAGACGGGCACTAACCATTCGGCATCGCTCAGTCCGAAGCCCGCTGCAAAGGAATCTGCGGAAACTGCCGCGCCGATGTATACGGCTTCCCTGAGCTCGATGCGCTTTGAACGGTTTTCATCAATCAGCTCGGGTCTGGTCAGCGCCCGGGCTGTTTTTTCAACGACGCTGTCACATTCGCCGCCGGATGGAAGTATCTCTTCCCGGATCCCCGAAAGTATCATGAACAGCCCGATGAAAAGTATCAGCCCTGCGCCTGCCAGCCTTACGATATTGCCCGCTGTCATCCCGCCGATGAAATTTCCGCAGAGCATTGCAGCTCCTGTCAGCCCTGCCGAAATTAGCGAAACAGCTATCCTTGATGCTGCGGGCATTTTTATTCCCCTCATCCTGTACGATGCGCCTATGCCAAGAGAATCAAAGCTCAGCGCCGCCGACAGGATCAGCATTTCCGTTATATTCATCAATACACCGCCCGATATGCATTTTCAGGCTATCTCTGATGACCTTTGCTTTTGAGATAAGCCACACTGACCCGTCCGAAGGAACTCGCTCACCTCCGGACGGATTTCAGCTTTTACTTACATAATATGCATACCGCGCTGATTGTGTATATCATGACGAAGGCTTTGAAAGCAGCTTCTCCGTTTCCGATACCAGCAGAGGTACTATGGAAAGCCCGGCTGCGATCATCCAGCATACCGGTGAAAGGGGGACGGTTTTGAATATCTGCGCAAGAAACGGAACGGATATTACCGATACCTGCATTACAACGCCGGTCAGAAAAGCGCCGATCAGAAGCGGGTTTCCGGTGATGCCTGTACGGAGAAGAGAGGCTTCGCTGCGAAGATTGAAGGAATGGACAAGCTGGCTGAGACTGAGCACGGCAAAGGTCATTGTCCTTCCCACAACAGGCTCTGCACCCTTGTCAAAAAACACCCTGCCTATGGTAAACGCCAGAAAAGCAAGGGCTCCGATAAAACAGCCCTCGATCAGCATTGAACGTATACCGCTTTTGGTGAAAACTCCCTTGTCTGTTTTTCTTGGGGGTCTGTTCATAATATCCTTCCCCGCAGGCTCTGCGCCGAGAGCTAATGCAGGGAGGGAATCTGTTACCAGGTTTATCCACAGCAGCTGTATCGCTAAAAGGGGCGAGGGAAGACGCATGAGAAAGGCGCAAAGCACCGTCAGTATCTCGCCGATATTGCTCGAAAGAAGAAAATGTATCGTTCTGCCGATATTATCAAAGATACCGCGCCCCTGTTCAACTGCACTTACAATGGTTGCAAAATTATCATCCGTCAGTATCATATCAGCCGCATTCTTTGCAACATCCGTTCCGCTTTTTCCCATAGCACAGCCGATATCAGCGCATTTCAGAGCCGGCGCATCATTCACTCCGTCGCCTGTCATTGCAACAACTGCGCCTTTACTCTGAAAGGCTTTGACTATCCTGACCTTATGCTCCGGAGAAACTCTCGCAAAGACTGAATAGGAAAATATATCCCGCTTCAGCTCGCTGTCCGGCATTTCATCAAGCTGCGCTCCGGTGGCGCATTTGTCGCCGTTACGGAAAATACCAAGCTTTCCCGCCACCGCTTTTGCTGTGGCAATATGATCTCCGGTTATCATCACCGTTTTTATTCCGGCTTTTTTGCATACGGCAACGGCTTTGAACGCCTGGGGTCTGGGAGGATCGGTCATCCCGATAAAGCCGGAAAAGATCAGCCCTTTTTCGTAATCATCCCTTTCCGGCATTGTCTCGCTGTCCCTGTATGCGGCTGCTATCACCCGCATCGCATCCTGGGCAAGCGCTTCGTTTTCCTGCGCAAGACGTTTTTTCAGAGCCGCTGTCATGGGAACCGCTTTCCCCGATATCCTTACTTCGCTGCAAAGCTCCATCAGTATATCCGGCGCACCCTTTACTATGGTACGATAACCGCCGTCCGGAAGATGATGTACAGTTACCATTCTTTTCCTTTTTGAATCAAAGGGTATCTCAGTGCATCTTTTGTATTTTTGGTCAAGCTCATCCTTTTTCTGTCCTGCTTTTGCTGCTGCGGCGATGATCGCTCTTTCGGTGGGATCTCCGGCAGTCAGGGAAAGGCAGTTATTGCATAAGGCTCCCAATGTCAGAAGAGCTTTGCCCTCCGCGTCATCGGCATCCAGAGCGCCGGAGGCTCCCCGCAAAGCCTGAACTGTCATTTTGTTCTGTGTCAGCGTGCCTGTTTTATCTGAACAGATAACGCTTGCGCTGCCGAGAGTTTCAACAGCCGGAAGCTTTCGCACGACTGCTCTCTGCGCGGCAAGCTTTCTGACGCCCAGCGCAAGAACTATCGTAACGACTGCCGGCAGTCCCTCCGGGATCGCAGCTACAGCCAGACTTACGGATATCATGAACATATCAAGCGGAGGTACCCTCTGCAAAAGTCCCAGAAGAAATATCAGCAGACAGATAATCAAGGCACCGATGCCCAGTATCCTGCCGGTTGCTGAAAGGCTCTTTTGCAGAGGGGTCTTAGGGCGTTCGCCGGTATCAAGCATTTCTGCTATCCTGCCCACCTGAGTATCCATTCCGGTTCCTACCACCACTGCCTTTCCGTGACCGGAGGTGATGAAGGTGGAGGAAAAGAGCATATTTATTCTGTCAGCCGGGGGAGTCTTTTCCGGCAGTATTATATCCGCCCGCTTTTCGGACGGCACAGCTTCACCGGTAAGGGAAGATTCCTCAGCTTTGACGGCAGTTGCTTCTGCAAGTCTTGCATCCGCGCACACAAGATCACCGGCTTCAAAGGCTACGATATCGCCCATCACAAGCTCTTCGGACGGAATTTTCTGACGCTTGCCGTCACGGATAACGGTAACATGAGGCGCGGAAAGCTTTTTAAGAGCCTCGATAGCTTTTTCAGCGCGGCTTTCCTGAACCGTACCTATCACAGCGTTGAGCACAACGATAACGGCGATCATTGCCGGATCAATATAATCCTCTTTGCCGCCCGCAAGTGAGATAAAAAATGATATTGCCGCAGCCGCCAGAAGCAGCAGGACTGTAAAATCTGCAAACTGGCTGAAAAATCTTATAACGATGCCGGTCTTTTTCTTTTCCCGCAGGGTATTCCTTCCGTATTTCAACAATCTTTCCTTTGCCTGTGAGCTTTTCAGCCCGGAGGACAAATCCGTTTTCAGCAGCCGGGCAGCCTCCTCACCGCTGAAATTATGCCACTGCATATGATCCCTCCCTTTTTATTTCATCCTTATAATATATCGGCGAGGGCGCGTTTTTATTCATAGGAAGTGAGGGATCTGTTAAAGTATCATATTCTGCAGGGGCAGGAAAAAACATGAACAATGCGGTTGAAAAAAGTAGAAATACTGATGAAGTATGGATCAGGGAAATAAAGTGGAACAGCGGATTCGGGAGTTATTCTTTACTTCCTGACTTCTATTGTTTGCTGACTTCTTCCGGGGGCAGCGGCTTTGCCGCTGCGG
>ONNU01000045.1 GCA_900319255.1 uncultured Eubacteriales bacterium | reverse complement strand
TTCCCAATCAGCTTAGTATACTCTGATTTCAAACAAAGAGGGGGGCGCAGCCCACCTCTTGTGGTTCTCCTCTTTTGTCGCAGCGGCTTAGCCGCTGCCCTGGAAGAAGCCAGCAAACAATAGAAGCCAGGGTATAAAGAAAAACCGAAAATTCCAGAATTATTTATTGTTCAACTGCTCTTGCTTTATGATTACAAGGAGAGATAATGGCTATGAAAAATCAAAGTGCGTTACATCGTTTTTTCACAGCTCCCAGGAGTTCCTATGCCCGGCTTTTTGACACTGACCACTATATCTATAAACTATAAGCGAAGCGGAATTCCTGATTCATCAAAAGCTTTGTTTTTAACTTCAACAAGCGAGGAAAGGATGATATCGGCGAGGGCTTTCATTTCGTCGTCGGGCTGAGCTATATCGGGAACCATTATTACATAGGCTCCGGCTGCGCGGGCAGCTCTTACGCCGTTATAGCTGTCCTCGATTATGGTACATTCCTCCGGCTTTCTGCCAAGCTTTTCCATGGCGAGAAGAAATATGTCAGGGCGGGGTTTACTTACGCTGACCATATCTCCGCCTACTATGATATCGAAATATCCGTACAGCCCCGCCGCTTTAAGCTCACGGATCACGGTCTCTGTCTTTGTTGATGATGCGAGGGCTACCGGGATCTTCTTTTCATGCAGATATGAAAGTATCTCCTCCGCTCCGTTTTTCACGGGAAGAAGTCCCCCATGTGCTTTCTGTGCAAAACGGCTCGTTGCTTCGTGCCAGAAGTCATCCAGCGGAAAATCCTCGCCGTAGGCTTCACGGTAGATCCTGAGGGTATTCTCGGTATTTACGCCGATGCATTTCATCACTGTATCTTCGATATTCTCAGCTCCGTATATCTCAGCAGCCTCCTTACAGCACTGCATATACAGTCTTTCAGAATCAAAGATTACTCCGTCCATGTCAAAAATAACCGCTTCCGGCGCTTTCATGTGCAGCTTCCTTTCTTTTGGTTATGGTGTCCGGGGGTGTCGTTAACTGAATAATTTTCTTTACTCCTGAATCCATGCGTATCAGATCCATCGTTCATCTGCTTTCTTAACGTATAAAAAAGTGTCCACAATTTTTTAAGCAAGGAATAATACAAAATCTTAGCTGATAAAGTCTCGCCCTGTACGGGGGATAAGGGAATGGAACTCCCCTTGTGGTTTCCACCTTTTAACTCATCAGGGCATTAAAGCGGAACAGATCATCATCTTTATCTGTCTGCAACGGAAATGTCGGTTTCACGGATTCCTGGTTGCTGGCTTGAGCGAAGCTTTTATATCTTCTGGCTTTTCTCAATACTCAGAGTGCGTCTTGTTTTCCTCGTGTGTTTTACACTTTTCCGTAAACCCCGGGAAAAGCTTATTTATCAGCACATATATCAGACAGCCGATAACTGCTCCCAATGTGTTCATCCACAAATCGTCTATATCTGTGCATCTCGGGAGGAATATCTGTATCAGCTCAATGCTCAGTGATGATAAAAAGCCTGTTAGTATCGTCTTTTTTACGCTGCATCTCCATAAAAGCGGGATCATCAGTCCCAGCGGGATAAACATTCCTACGTTGCCGAGAAAATTTATTATGAAATAATTATAATCACCATGGGACATACAGTTCAAGGATGTGGTGATGATCCTTCCGGGAATGAAATTGAAGCTGCTTGCACCGTAGATCTTTGCAAAGGATATCCCGGAGCTGTCTATCAAAAGCCTTGGAATGATGGTCTGGGATGCAAGCCCCACTATAAACATAAAAAGCAGCGCAAAGCCCATCTCGTGAAGTGCGGTCGTATGTATATTATTCTTTTTATTTATGAAATATGCAGCGGCGCGTATCAGGATTATTACCGGAACCGACGCCAGCATATACGGCATCATTGAAATAATGAAATTGATTATTGAATTCATTTTGCTTCTCCGTGGTATGGCAGCTGAAGGATAGATCAGAACAGATATGCCAGGTTATTGTCTGCGGCAAGGTTATCAAGAGAATACAGCAGCAGTATGCCGTCTGCCTTTTCCTTTTCGGCAAGGGCTGATATCTCTTTCTTATAATATCTCATGTCGATCATTATGATCTCTCTGTAATTCTGTGACAGGAAGGGCACAAATGCATGTGCGTAGGAATCCTTTATCACAATGAGCTTCCCTGACTCCACATTCTTATTTACGATGCGCTCAAAGCTATGGTTGCCGTCAAGGAATACAGGGTATTTATCATCGTTTTTCAGCTGGTCGTATGAGAAATAGCCGTCCAGTGTCTTTTTATCCTTGCCGTCGCTGATCTCAACGCTGACTGTACCGGAGTGCTGATCCTTATTCTCCCACAGCTCGATGGTATCAGGCTGCATCTGCCAGAGCGCGCTCTTTGAATATGATGTGCCGTAGAAGCCCTCTACCTTCTTTTTATTGAAATGATCCTCATATACAGGGGTATAGCCTACGGTCTTGCCCAGAAGCTTATAACATTCAAATGCGCCTCTTGTTGTCCAGTGGTGGTCGGTCTTATAGTAAAGCTCCTTCTTTTCAGCCTGTCTTTTGAAATCATCGCATATATTGATGAACTTTACATTTTTGCCCAGCGCATCCTGGAATTGCAGTATTGCGCTGCCGTCATTATATGGCTCGTGGTTCAGGGGCAGCTTTGATTCGTTGATATAGCCTGATGAGGGTACAACGGTCATATATACGGGGATATCGCTGTCATCAGCAAACTCCTTTATGAATTTTGCGTTTTTCATAAGATTTTCGCCGGTCTCTGCGGGCTTTGGTATAAGGTAGCCGTCATGGCCGAGATAGATGCCCTTTGAGCCGTTCCTTCCCACAGCAAGCTCATAATCGCTGCTCAGCCCTGCCCAGAAATTTCTTGCAGGGATATGGTCGGACATATATGTATCAAGCCCGCTTTGAAATTCTGCGTTCATAAGCTTTTCCACCGTCATTTCGGGGAAATCAGCAAGCTTTTTCTTCTCCTGCGCGGAATACTCCTCCTTCGGCAGAACAAAAAGCAGTATCATTATAACAAAAATAAATCCGCAGAATATTATAGTAGGCAGAAATCTGAATATACTTTTGATCTTCATTATTCTCATCCTTAAAACTTTTTTATCATTGACCGCAGCGCAGCCGGAGCTTTCAACAGCTCCCCGCCGTCATGTGGAAAACTCTGCGGTCATACGAAAAAACGGAGCGTGTTTTTTCTCAGAATTTGAAATACAGGAAGGGGTTATAATCGCTGCTGACAAGCTCCGCTGTGCAGAGAAGCAGCGCAAGTATGCATCCGGCATTATCAAGGGCATAAAGCACCGGCTTGCTTTTGATCCTCCTGTAAAGCTTGCTGACAAGGGGCGTACTTGCCACACCGGCAGCAACAAGCAATGGAATAAACGAAATGATATCTGACGAAAGCTTTGCATCCGGCAGAAAACCGTCCGAACCGAAAAGCCTGCATACAAATACACCCAGCTCTCCCATATCCTCGAAATAGAAAAGCACCCAGCCCAGCACAATAAGTATCAGCGAATAGATATGTCCCACCGCATCAGGCAGCTTTTTCAGCAGCTTCAGCAGGAATATCTTTTCGATCATCAGTATCAGTCCGAAATACAGACCCCAGAGAATAAAGTTCCAGCTTGCGCCGTGCCACAGACCTGTCAGGAACCAGACCACTCCTATATTGATGATCTGTCTGCCGAGACCCTTTCTGTTGCCCCCCAGGGGGATATAGACATATTCCCTGAACCATGTTCCCAGAGATATATGCCATCTTCTCCAGAATTCTGTTATGGTCTTTGAAATATACGGATAGTCAAAGTTCTTTACAAACTCAAAGCCGAACATCTTTCCCAGACCTATTGCCATATCGCTGTAGCCGCTGAAATCAAAATAGATCTGGAAGGTATATGCGATTATGCCCACCCAGGCGCCCAGTGCGCCTGCGCCTGTACCCGCAGCCCTCACCGTATCCCAGAGGTTGCCCATGACATTTGCAAGGAGTATCTTCTTTGACATACCCACAAGGAATATCTTTACGCCGTCAGTAAACTGCGCAAGGCTTTCCCGTCTGTCCACAAGCTGCTGCGCCACATCCTCATAACGGACGATAGGTCCTGCGATAAGCTGCGGGAACAGGGATACATATGTACCGAAGGTGATGATATTTTTCTGCACCTTCACCGTATTTCTGTATACGTCAATGGTATAGGACATTGTCTGGAAGGTATAGAAGGAAATACCGATGGGCAGGGCTACCTGAATGACCGGGATATTGAGGAAGGGCAGCACGAAATTGAGCGTCTCCCCGATGAAGCCCGCATATTTGAAAAAGCCCAGAAGCCCTAAGTTGACAATTACATCAAGTATTATTATAGCCTTTGCGACCTTTTTTTTCTCACGGTTTATTCCTATGAGTATGCCTGCTATATAATTGATGATGATGGACACCAGCATCAGGATAACAAGCATCGGCTCGCCCCATGCGTAAAATACCAGATCGGCAATAAAAAGCGCCAGATTTCTGAAACGTCTGGGCGTCAGATAATAGACTGCCAGCACCACCGGCAGAAACAGGAAAAGAAATATCAGGCTTGAAAAAACCAAGCAGTTTCACCTCCGTGAAATTTACGAAGTTTTCCGCGCTCAGGTACACAGACCCTCAGACGGTAAAACAATATAATGACCGCAGCAGTCCATCGTTTTCCGAAGGACTGCGCGGCACTATTACTGACATATTCAAAGCGGAAAGAATTGCCCGCGCCTGCCGGGGCAGAGGATCAGGCAGAAAGATTATCGCTGAAGATCTTCTTGATAGCGTCAGCGTCAGCAGAAATTACAAGAGATACATATTTGCCGTTGGTCTCAACCTTGGCATTCTCAATATTAGCCTTCTGCTTGGGATCGTAGTTCTGGATAACATTATAGATAGCGTCCCAGTTATTCTGGAGCTTTTCCTGGATATCCTTTACATCATCGTCTGTCTTTGCCTTGATATATATGATCTGATCCTGCTTTACGCCGTCTGTGCAGATGCCGCCTGCAAAATCATCCATCTGATCTGATGTGATGCCCAGAACTCTCTCAAGTCTCTTTTCTGAGAAGTCGCTCATTTCCTCAGGAAGTGTGACCTCCTTCTTTACGATAGCGTAAATAGTCTTAAGCTCGGATTCCTCCTCGCCCTCAGATGCGTCAGCAGCTGAAGCGTCAGCGGAAGAAGCCTCGGTTGATGCATCCTCAGCAGATGCATCGTCAGCTGTGCTTTCCTCAACGGATGCCGCAGCAGAGGACTGTGTATCCTCGCTCTTTGACTCTGTGCCGCTGTTATTTCCGCAAGCGCACAGTGAGATTATCATAGCTCCTGCAATAAGACCTAAAAACAACTTTTTCATTTTTTCATTTTCCTTTCTTTATATATATTTTTCAGCCGATCAGATACCTTTTTTCATTTACGATCTGCTGTGTTATGCGGGTTTGGTTAGTGATTAGTGGTTAGTGAGATGCGTGCCGGCTCCCCTTAAAAGGGAAAGCTGTCAGCCTGAGCAATAATTCAACCTGAATCCGTGAAATTGACCTCTCCGCATATGTTCAGCTAAGTTGACAGCATTGCCCCGGAAAGGAAGGCTCCGGGAACATAACTCCTGACTCCTGATTCAATTCCACTTTCCACTTTCCAAATT
>ONNU01000046.1 GCA_900319255.1 uncultured Eubacteriales bacterium | reverse complement strand
TGCTGAACATTCCCAATCAGCTTAGTATACTCTGATTTCAAACAAATAGGGGGCGCAGCCCACCTCTTGTGGTTCTCCTCTTTTGTCGCAGCGGCAAAGCCGCTGCCCTGGAAGAAGTCAGCGGTCAATAGAAGCCAGGGTATAAAGAATAACACCCGAATCCGCCGTTCCACTTTATTGCCCTGAATCATACTTCATCAGTATTTCTGCTTTTGTCCGCAGCGGCAAAGCCGCTGCCCCGGAAGAAGCCAGTAGTAAATAGAAGCCAGAATATAAGGAATAACTGTCAGACACGAAATTATTATACTAATTTTCCATTTCTTACGCCCCGTCATCCAAAAAAGAAATCCCATTTTCTGTTGACGGTGATGGACGAAAATAAAGCTCCGCCTGCGTGGGCGATCAGTATTCCTGCGATTATCAGCGCCACTGCTGAGATCAGAAGCCACCATCCGTGACGGCGCTCAGAAAGGATCCTTTCCCTTGTCTGAATATCCTCAGCAGGAACAGCGCGCAGGCGTTTGCTTTTTATTGCTAAATTGATAATACTCAGCGGCACTCCGATGATCCCTGTCAGCGCCAGCAATGCGGCGCAGAACCAGATCAGCCCGCCGAATACCATCATTACGCCCCCTTGCTCGGGAGCTATTTCCGTTGACATTGCGCAAAGATAGTTAAAATCCATAAAAAGCACCTCCTGAGAAGATCAGATGTATTTTTCGATCTCGGCAAAAGACCTGCCCTTTTTGCTTGTGCCGGTTATGCCGATGTAGCGAACCTTGCCTTTGCCCCGCAGGGAAAGCTTTTCGCCGCCTTTAAGCTCTCTGGAAACATTATCGCAGATCTGCCAGTCGATACTGACAAGACCTTTTCTGATAGCCTCCGCCGCCTTTGTACGGGACATACCGAAGCATTCGGCGCAGATGCTGTCAAGTCTGGGGGAATTGATATTTATTTTTGCCTTTTGCAGCTTGGGCTCAGGGATATCGGAAAGCTCAGCCCTTCTCAGCGTGATCCTGTATCTGCCAATCTTTTCGAGATTAAATTCAAGATAAGATGAGACCGAGCTGTCACAGAAAAACATCGCGCCGCCCTGCCGCACAAGAATATCGCCGATCATTTCTCTTTTTATCCCCAGCCCCATCAGTGAGCCAAGCACATCCCTGTGGGATATTTCCCCGCCTGCCGCGGTCAGCCCGGCATCCCACAGCTCATAGGGCGCGCCCTCATCGCTCTGGTATTCATCCGTACAAACGCGGCACATTCTGCGCTCGGCATCCTCATAGCCTCCGTCAAAGCTTACCGAGCCGGCAAATTCGCTGACGCCGGCAATAAGCGCCTGTTCTGCGGGGGTGAGAAAGCGGGAATACAGCACAGTAAAGGTCTTTTCGCTTCGTCTGATAAGGTCGTCGATCCTTCTGAGCAGAATTTTTTCATCATTATTATCCGTATACTTACTTGTAAAATCCATTGCAGCGATCCTTTTCCGGTGATGATCCGTCAGTGCAGAAGCGGCGTTATTCTGCCGGAGCAGGCTCGCCCTCTTCTACCGGCGGACGGTTTCTGTATGCCTGTTCAGCCTCTTCGATATTGCAGATCTGAGCGGCGGTGGTATCATAGCCCTCATTAGCTTCAAGGCTGTGGCTCATAGCGTCGCTGACCTTATATTCCTCAACAGGCTGGATCTCAAGCATTTTTGCGTGGAGGGGAAGCCCGGTATTGCTGTTGAGCTTGGTAGTATGAGCCTCACCCTGAACGGAGAAGCGGTAGATCACAGGAACATTATCCACAATGCCGTAAACGCAGTGTACAATATCATCGACCTTTTCCGAGCCGATATATTCCTCCTTTTTGACCACAAGGTTTTCAGTCTGCACAAGCTGATCCCCGTCGATGGAATAGGTATTATAAACGATGGAATCCAGGTTATCGCCGTCAAGACAGGTCGAAAGCACAGAAAGCCTGCCGCTGCCGTCAATATACAGCTCATCTGCATATTCATGGCGGATATATTTATCGCCGGTATCCTTCAGATAGTCGGTGAAATAGCTGTTTGTCCTGTAGGAGAGGAAATCCCCCTTCTTATATTTGATTATCTCAATGGCGAGTGCCTGTTCGCCTTTGCTTTTGTCACGTCCTAAATCATACTGGATTATCAGCTCGGGAGAACTGTCATTATTGAGATCTGCGACCTTTGTGGTTTTTATCTTCCAGTAAGCCTTTGAGCCGTCCTTGCCCTTCATTTCGCCTTCCTTCTGAAGGTTAGCAGCATATTCAGTCAGCAGCTGTTCATCAGACTTCTTTTCTTCCTTGCTGCCGTCTGTTTTTGAGGGCTGAGCGCTTTCAGGCTTGCTTTTTTCAGAAGCCTTTGAACTGTCGGCAGCTTCAGCGCTTTCTCCGCTGCTCTGAGCATCCTCATCGGAGCTTTCAGCCGATGACTGAGCGCTGCTGTAGCTTTTTGAGGAGAAGCGAGAGGTTTCAGTAGGAACATTCTCATCACATCCGCAGAACACAGCCGCTGATATTATAAGCGCCGATAACAGCAAAATATATTTTTTCATGAAATGACCTCCATTTTCTTTATCATATACTATTATAGCATTATTTCACGCGTTTTGGAATAGGGGAATAGTTTATAGTTTATAGTTATTAGTGGGTAGTAAAATTTGGAATTTGGAAAGTGGACTTTAATAGAATTAGGAATTATAAATGTTTGACAGCATCCCCTGATAAGGGGAGGGGGATCGCACGCGCAGCGTGTGGTGGAGGGGTTTAATCAGCAATGCTTTTGCAGTTTTTGCACACTCTCAATTCCTCATTCCTGACTCCTGATTCAATTAACTTCAGAATATTTCTAATCACTACTCTCAAAAAACCGGCAGGCGATTATCTGCGCCTGCCGGGATAAAAAGCTTTTTGATTTATTATTTTCCGTAATATTCCTCACGGGTTATCTCTAATTCAATGACCTTTACTTCCTCGCCGAGAACATTGAGGTAGAAATCGTGGTCGTTGATATATGTGTGAAAGCCTGTGGAAAGATAGCAGTAAAGAGCGGGGGCATTGTTTTCAAAAACGCCGATGGTGACTTTTTTGGCTTTCATTATGTCAAAGGCATACTGCAGACCCAGCGTCAGCATTTCCTTTCCAAGTCCCTGTCCTCTTTTGCTGTCGTCAAGTATTACCCATCCGAAGCGCAGTATACGGGGATCGCCGTAAATATATCTTATGATGAAATGCCCGACTGCCTCATTATTTTCGTCAACAGCTGTCAGGGGGTAGAAATTATCGGGTTCCTCGCAGTCGCCGTTGTTATTGGTATATTTGTCATGCATTACGCTGCCGGGGACAGGGTAGCTTCCGAAATGATCTCCGCCCCAGAGCAGAAATGTGCGTTCATCCCTGCACCAGGACATTATCCTGTCAGCGTCATCCTTTTTGTAAGGCCTGAGTCTCAGCATATTATATCCCTTCCTTAGTTATGCTTTTTTTTGCTTTCTTTTTGCCGAAGCTTTTGAACATATTTTTTGATTTGGACATGAAATATTTCATATCCTTATTGTAGAAGATGATATTTCCGATGATAGTAAGAGCGGCTGCTACAAGTGTTGTTTCGATGCTGGCGATTATCCATGCGAAGGTATTATGCACGTCAATATTGAAGCAAAGCCTTGATATACCGTTGGTAAGTATCAGTATTGCAAGAAACAGTATCGTATGTCTGACAAAATACCATATAGGCCGTTTCAGGACATTCCTTGACATATAGATAACATACTGCACCGTTCTGAACAGCACCGCTGCAAGGGTACCGATGGCAACACCAACGATGCCGAAGAAATAAACGCAGCTTACTGATAAAACTATATTGAGAATAGCCTCAAAGAAAGCGCCGTTTCTTGTCTGCTTGAAATGACCGACTACCGTTACGATATTCTGATAAGGTATCCTGATGCAGTTGAAAGCGCCCGCAAGGGTTATCACTATCGCAAATATCGGCTGATAATATTCTGCGCGGTTTGCGGGGTTGGGGTCGTGTATGGAATACATTACCGCAAAGGGTACAAATACCACCGTCATTACCGAATACAGTATTGAAACCAGCGAAAATACTATAAGCTCATAGACCCGGAAATTCTTTTCCATCAGCTCATATTCGCCCAGCGCGTGCATATTTCCAAAAGCGGCGCCGAAGCCGTTGATAAAGGTATTTACAAGCTTTCTCATGCCTATGATTATCATATTATAGGTGGTATAGACGCTGACGAGAGCCATATTTCCTGTGCAGATGGTCAGTACCATGATATCGGTATTGGTATTGACAAAGTTTGCCACCTCATGTCCCAGAGCGTCCCAGCGCTGATTGAGGGCTGACCTGTCAGGCTCAACGTCCTTTCTCAGCTTGTATTTGCTTTTTGCGTAAAGGTTGATGGCAATGGGGTTGATGAGGAATACCAGAGAAGCACCCAGCTTAATCCAGTGGATAGTGCAGTGGTTGGTGATAAGAATAACTGCGACAACGGTATTCAGCAGGGTAGTGAATATCCTGATGATAGAGAAAACGCATTGTCTCTGATCGGCGCTGAGGAGCATTTCATAGGTAAAGCCGAAGAAATACTCGCCGAAGGTTCCTATACTGATAATTACCACAAGGCTGGCAGTGAACCAGAAGTCAAAGGAATCCTCCGGCGCCACGAAATTCTGCATATATATACCGAAGCCTATGGCAAAGACTACTGTAAGCCCGATGAAAAACAAAGCTATTTTTTTCATAAAGCTGCTTGTAGCCTTGATGATAGCGCTGATCTTATTGATATCATTTTTCGCAAGAGCCTTATAGAGCGCAGCCCTTGTAACGCCGCCTATACCTGCCTTCATGAGGGCGATACAGGACAGAAACTGAGAAATTGCCTGAGTAATACCGTTTGTTTCTGATCCGTAGTCACTATTGTTAATGATAAGATACGGCAGCACCAGTCCGCATATTACAGCCACGACTTCATATGCAAGACCTGAGACCGTATTTATCAGAACCTTTTTACTTCGCAATTTATTATCACTCCTATGATAAGCTTTTGCCGGTATGGTTTAAATCAGCCCTCCAGCGCCTTTTTCAGATAAGCCATTGACTTTTCTCTTTCCTGCATTATGCGCTCGCTGAGCTTTTCTCTTGAATAGGTGACTTCGGAGAAATAATTTCCGATGTCAAGCGCATCCTCTCTCATAAGCTGAGGAAGCTCAAAATATTCAAGCAGCTCTCTGACCTTTGTATTTCCTCTGGGAAGAGCAAGAAAATCCTTGCCGAAGATCAGCGACAGGGCTGTGCCGTGGAAGGTATCCGTGATAACGCAGTGAGCCTTTTTGAAATAGGCGATGGCATTCAGCGGATGCGCTATGCCGTGAGCGTCGCACCATTTCAGGTCATGGGGAAACGCAACAAGCTTTTTTCCTGTCCTTTTTGCATATTCTTTTATAGCCTTTTTATCCTCATCCGTAAATTTAGCCGCTGTGGAATAGATAAGTATGAAATCATCAAAGGGACAGCTGCCCTCCAGCTTATCATATTCCTCCATAGGCAGCAGAAATGTGGGGTCGCATAATATTTCTATGTGCTTATCCGTATATTTTGAGATAAGCTCCTTTGAATAGCTGTCACGGACGGAAATGCTTTTCATGCATTCAAGCGCAAGCTCCGCATAAGGTGCCTGCGCCATATCGTCCTCTGTGGCTGTATTGACTGAGGGGGCGTATGATACGATATTCCCCTCAAGCCCGCAGCCCCAGAATATATCAGCTTTTCTTATTATTTCCCTTGAAACGTTCCATATCTCATCGCTGCCGAGAACAAATATATCCTGCTGTGAAAGCTCGCTTTTGTTCATACGGCAGAGCCTGAAGCTTTTCAGGCAGTCCTTGAAGTTTTTATATTTGCGGTATTCCGGCTTTATTCTGCCGGGTTTTCTCATTTTAAGATATCTGAGGGATTTGTCCAGCATGATGCTGCGGTTGTTCTTTACCTTTGTTTCAAGAAAGCTTACCTCAGCCCCTAACTGTTCAAGAGCATATCTCAGGGAATAAGCCTGCAGAAAGCTTCCGCAGTTAGTGCTGTTGTAAACTGTTACGATACAAGCCTTCAATTTCCTTCCTCCATGCTTATCAGTGATGCCTTACGATCTCAAAGGAGTTTTCCTGATGCACATCTCCTCCGAGAAGCGCTACCTCATCAATAGGGATTCCGTTTTTATACAGAACATAGGGCATAGCGATCTGATCTCTTTTGACAAAGCATCTGAACTGCTCCCACCACTGCTCCATGATCTTTATACATTCCGGGTTATTATGCTCACGCACAAGTATATCGCAGGTGATAAGCCCGTAATTTTCCGGGAATCCGTCATCCCTGAGCTTCTTTACATAAGCGTCAATGCTTTCATCGGTATCCTTTTTCAATGATTTGCAGAACCTTGCTTCTTCATAGGCGCAGGTTCTGTGGGAATGTCTGAAATGGCTGAAGCCGTGCTTTGACATTCTGTTGATATGCTCGGTAAAATCGGTGCATACTCTGATATTGCCGTCTACATAGATGGAATATTTATGCTCCCCGAATACCTTATGGGGATTCATTTTGAAAAAGCGGTTCTTTTCTGAGGGGGTCATGCCCTTTATTTCCTCGAAGGAATCAGCGTCTATTCTTTTGAAGGCGCTGCCCTCCGGAATATCGAAATCCGTGATAGCGTAGTAATCAACATTATCCGGATGCACAACAGGCTCCATCAGAGCGTCATATTTACCGATGATACAGGTATATACAGCTACTCTGTCATCGCTGAAATAATTGGTATCGGATCGGTCGTTTTTAGCTGTGGGGAGGTTTTTATATGTTATTGCGCCGTAGCCTCTTCCGCTGAGCTTATCCACAGCTCTTTTTATGCTGTCGGAAAAGCCTCTTTTCTTTCTGATATGGGCAGTCACACCCATGCGGTAGATCCTGCTTTCGGTCAGCTCACGCTTTTCCCTGACGAGAAGCTTGAGGCTTTCCATATATTCATTATAAAGCTCAGCCATATCCTGCTTCATGGGATACATCAAGCGTCACTCCTTTGAAGAATTTCCTTGTTTTTAAGGTTTTCAATAGCCATTGTAACGATAAGCAACGGCGTAAGAACGTAGGGTCTGAAAAATGTTACCTGACCGTATTCCATGAACATAAGCGTTACAAAGAAGGTCAGACCCAGAGCATTCCATTTTGATCTGAAGAAATCGGTGCCTATCCTGAGCTTGAAGGGCTCGGATTTACGGCAGTTGTTCATTTTGAAATAGCTGAACAGCTGTCTGATGTAGAACGAATAATAAAGCACAAAGCCCACGATGCCAAGATCGGCAAGCAGCTCCATATAGTTATTATGCGCATAAACGTGCCATTTGTTGTGATTCATAAAGGAATAATAGCCTACGCCGTGGAAGAAGTTTTTCTGGAAAACATCGCCGGCGATAACGATAAGCTCACGGCGCTGATCTGTACTTGCGTCAGAGCTTACGCCGAGGTCAATATTGAGCATTCCGGAGATAACGACCAGCGTTTTTTCACCGATAAGCTTGTACATGAATTCATTCGTCATGATTATCCACATGGGTACGCTGATTATGACGACGATAATAAGTATTCTTTTCAGTCTTTTCAGCAGACTGGTCTTTTGGTCAGTCTGGGTAAGATAAAGAATGATAAATGCGATCGCAGAAACAAGAAGCACCTTACGGCTGCCTGATACAAGGATATTCGCAAACAGGAATGCCAGCGGTATATAGAACATCTTGTTCATATTGTATGCCATGAAAAGCACCACAACGAATACAAGAGCAAACTGTGTTGTGAAATGGTTGTAGTTTACTCCCAGACCTGTGCCGTAGAGTCTGGTATCGAATTTTGTAAAAAGCTCTGCCAGCGGAGTGTGGATAAGCGCCCGCAGTCCCACAAGCATTTCAGCCGTTATCATTGCGATAAGCAGCCTTATTCCGTCATTGCCCCGCCGCAGGTATTCGCATACGCAGAATGCCGTCAGCATCAGGGGTATATAGGTGAAAAGCACCAGATTCTTTATCATGTTCAGGTTGCTTTCCTCCGACCACAAAAACGATATTCCGCACCATACCATCATAAGCGAATACCAGATAACATAGTTTTTGGCATTTTGGGTAAAGTGCATAACGCTGATCTTTGCCTTGCTGAGAAGAAAATACAAAAATACGATTATACTGAAGCCTATGGAAACATAATCATCATAGGCTGTATTTGTGTGGAAGCCAAGCTGCATCAGCAGCAAAAGACAGATCATCACATCATCTGTCCTGTTTTTCAGCTTCATTGAATCACCCCGATCTAAAAAAGCAGTTTTTGTTTTTGATACGATTGTTCCGGCAGGATCCCGGGCTTATTCATCCCTGCATAATCCAAGTATTATTCCGGAATAGTCCTTCATCATTTTGTCAGTTTTTGCTTTTAGTTCATTTTTATAATTTGTCATAGCTTCCCGGAGCTTTTCGGGAGATCTGATATAAGCCTTTGTTTTTTCAAGAGCTTCGGCAGTTTCTATCTTTGTGCCGGAGATGACAAAGGGATATTCAAGGCTTTCATAAAGCCCCTCGAATTTGCGGCTGTAGGAGAAGGGAATGGCTGCAACGCCGGATGAATAAGCGGCGATGGTAGCGTGCATCCTTGCGCCGACAAAGACGTCCATATCAGAAATATATGATTTTGCCTCCATTGGGCTTTCAAAAAATGGTGAGAGAGTGACATTGCTGTACTTTTCTGCAAGATCGCAGCTGACGTACCAGTCATTGTCCGCAACATCCCTCGAGGTCTTGTAAACAACATGGGGGATAAGATGCACTCTGTATTTTTCGTCCTCTGAAAACTCCTTCAGAAGACTTTCTATATATTCACGGTAATCAACGGTCAGCCCGAACTGATTATTTCCGGTATATCCTCCGTTCCAGAGAAGTCCTGATACATTGATACCGACATTTATCCTGCTTTGGTCTGCCCCCTTGCTTTCATAGGGCAGGAAAAACGCAACATCTGTTGTAAGTATGGGTTTTCTGCCGCCGAGCTTTTCGGCAACAGCGTATGATTTTTCATCTCTTGCAAAAACCTCATAGCTTTTGCTGATGATGCTTTTCGCCCAGCTTCTGCTGAGCGCCTTATTATACGGACCGTAGGTCTGGCTGCCCAGAACCAGCGGAGTTTTATTCTTAATTACCAGCTTCTTGAAATAGGAGCGCTTGAGGAAACGGCTCATGCCGTAAATATCCGTAAAGCTGTCCCCTGCGGTAAAATCAAAGATGACATCGCAGCTTCTGAAAGCGGAGATAGTCTGCTTGCGGAATTTGCTGTTTTTCAGACCAAGCCTTACAAAGCTGTAGCTCAGGGAGCCGAATTCAGCCTTGAGGGGACGCTGATCGTCAGCGCCGGAAAGAATACTGACCTTCATTTCCAGACCGTTATTTTTTGCGATATCATCAAGCATATACATAAAGGAGTAGGAAAGAGCGCTGCATCCTAAATTACCCGAATGGAACGCCAGCCCCAGAACTCCCACGTTTATCTTCTTCACATTGATCCCTCTTTGCTTTTCCTTTTATTTTCTGATGAAAAATATAATTCCAAATTTACTCAAATTCTTTTTCAAGCACTCCAAGCGAGGCAATGAAATTAGTGTAATAGAATTCCCGTTTTTTTCTGCTGCTTTTTGAAGCGGTGTTAGTGGAGGCATCCTCCTTGTGGTAGACTGCGAAACCGGGGGTATAAACGCTTTTCAGACCGTTTTTGATAAGCCTTCTGTGGAGAAGATCCTCTTCGCCGTACATAAAGCTGCGGTCGTCAAGCCCGTCGAATTTACTTATATAGTCCTTTGAAAAGATCATAAAGCTTCCGTGGAGAGTGACATTTTCATAGCTTCTGAAATGGTCGCAGATCCTGCTGCGCTTTTTCTTTTTCAGGAATACCTTTCTGTACATTATATATACAGGTCTGATATAAAGCTTCTGGAAAAGGAGGAAGTTCTCCATATCCTTTTTCATCTGACGGGTCTGTTCCCTGCTGAGAGCCTCCATCCGCTGAGGGTTGGAGGTATATCGTCCGTCCTTTGTCAGGATCATCGGTCCCAGAACAGCAAAGCCTGTTCTTTCATATTCTTTATTTATGATATCCAGCATATCGTTCTGAAAAAGGACGATATCGTTATTGCTGAGAATTATATATTTACAGTCGAAATTTTCCTTTGCATATTTAAAGCCCGTGTTATTACCGTTTGCAAAGCCAAGGTTCTTTTCATTTCTTATGACTGTGACGGATGGGTTGTCACGGTATTTTTCCTCGAGCTGCTTTCCCGAGCCGTCGGGCGAAGCGTTGTCCACGATTATCACATGGATATCACAGCCCCCGCAGCGGGCAAATACAGACTCAATACATTCTATAGTATCGTTTACCGCCATATAATGCAGTATTACGAATGCTATATCAAGCTTTATTTTTTCCATATTTTTCTATCACTTCTTCATATACCTTGCGGATATTTGCGGCGTTGATCTCTTTTGTAAAGCAGCCGGCTACTTTTTCTCTTGCGCTGGCAGTCATTGCGGGAAGCCTGTCCCTGTTGTCCAGAAAGCGGATGATGCTGTCACGCAGAGAAGCCGTATCCTCCGATTTATAAAGATAACCGTTTTCGCCGTCTGTTATTATTTCTGGATTTGCTCCGGAATCAGAGGCTATCACCCCAAGCCCGGTATACATATGCTCCACAGTAACTCTGCCGAAGGCTTCGTTCCGTGAGCATACAAAAGCGCCCTCATACATGGGAAGTATCTCGCTGAGCTTGTCGGTATATCCGCAGAAGCTTATCCTGTCGGAGAGCTTATGAGCTGTCACATATCTTTTCAGGCTGTCAATATAGGTCTGGGCGCCGCCGCCGTAGAAATCAAGATGTATCTGCGCCCTGTATTCATCGGGAAGAGCTTCGACAGCCTTTATTGCCTGTATCTGACCCTTGTTTTCGCAAAGCGTGCCGGTAAAGATAAAGCGCAGCTCCTTCTTTGTGAAATCATGGGTTATATTATCGGGGTAAACGGAAAGATTTATCCCGTTGTAGACCCTGCGCATCTTTTTCTCGTCAAGCCCTCTTTTTGCCCACGCTTTTTTTACTGCGTCAGAGATGACGATAAAAACGCCCTTTGTTTCATTCATATATTCAATGGCATTTTTTCTCAGGAAAAAGCAGTCGTAATCCTTGTCGCCTGTTTCCCTGATGTGCCAGATGTGGGGGATATCATATTTACGGCTCAGCTGTGCGCCGAAATCGTCCCTGTTGACATTGGTATGTATCAGGTCTACATCGGAAAAATCAAGCTCTGACTCGACTTTTTCAAGTGCTGAGCGGTTGCCCTTGTTTCTTTTCATTTTATAGCGGGGTAAAAGCATGGTCTTGACCATTTTTCGCAGCCTTGTACAGCCGCTGTTTATCATAAACGGCTCATAGCCGATGGTATG
The DNA here is from genome assembly GCA_900319255.1 of uncultured Eubacteriales bacterium. Lineage (GTDB taxonomy): Bacteria > Bacillota > Clostridia > Oscillospirales > Acutalibacteraceae > UBA1213. The sequence goes on along the minus strand of ONNU01000046.1, from coordinate 2,693 downwards.
GGTCTCGATATTGTTTTCAAGACACCATTTCCGCAGATTGCCGTCACGATAGGTCAGTACAACAGGCGTGACCCCGTGTTTTTCTCTGAGAGTGGCGATCAGCTCTTTCTGTGAGCGGAAAGCGCCGCCCTCCTCACTTTTATTCGGTATATAAACGACCTTCATATTCAAGCCCTCATTCAAAGCTTTTTCAGCATTACCTTAAGCTTTATCACATAATTGAAGCTTCTGCTCCTGAAATCCACATCATGCTTTTTCAGCAGCATCCTCCTGCTTTTGAAGGAGCTGTCATAATTGCAGATATCCTCAGCAATCTCCCTGTATTCGGGGATCATCCTGTCACCGTAGCAGGCAAGGAGATTTTCGCACTGCTTTTTCAGCTTGATGCTCATATATCTCTGCACCTGTTTATATCTGCCCTTGATGCCGACATTCAGACCTACCACATTACCGCCGTGCTGACGGTAGCTTATTCTTGACACCGGGTCTGTGACAAAGCTTCCGCCCATTGCAAGACAGACCTTGAGGGACCAGTTATCATGGCTGTGGATAAATTCCGGCTGGGCGCTGTTGATCTCATCAAGCAGACGCTGATTGAATACCTCTGTGCAGCCCGCAACATTACTGAAAAAGAAATTGGTATGGTCATTTCGCTGTGTATGAACCGAATGTACAGACAAAAGCTTCAGGTTTTCATCCACAAGCTTCTGCCCGCAGTAATACATTGCAGGCTTGCTGTTATCCATATCGTCAAGCTCTGTTACCGCCGCTAAAAGCTTATCGTCATCCCACACATCATCCTGATCGCAGAATGCATAATAATCGGAGCGGGGAGCGTTTTTCATCAGATCCAGATATCCCTTCTGGACATTCATATGCTCTCCGGTATACCATTTCAGCAGTCCCCGGCTCTGATAATCCTCAAGTATAGATTTTGTTTCATCGGTCGAGCCGTCATCTCTTGCAAGGATATTGACCCGGACGCCCTTCTGGGCAAGCAGGCTGTCAAGCTGCTGCTTGAGAAAGCGCGCACCGTTATAGGTGGCAAGGAGAATAGTGACGCTGTGGTTTTTCTCTGCGGCGGTATCATATCTTTCAAGGTCGGGACGCTGAAGCGTCAGCTTAAAAAGCGCCCGTCTTTTTTTATGCTCCGCCTGATATATCACAAAGCTGCCGTCATCTGCCGTCACGGGGTAGAAATCTCCCTGCGGCTCTCTGATATCCGGCTTTGAAGCGGCAAGCAGTCTTGAACGCTTATCCTTTTTCGTAAGCAGATAAAGTCCGCGCTGTTTTTTCTTATCGTTATAGGCTTCGCCGATGAAAAAGCCTTCCTCAGCCAGAGGAAAACATTCCTTAGCGTTTTTCAGCTCATGCCACATCATATGAGGGATATTATCAAAAAGATCAATGCTGTAGAAATGATCGCAGCCGTCCTTTTCCGCAAAGCAGCCCATTACCTCACCGCTGCTGCTCCAGACTGCGCTTTTCACATTCAGACCACAGCCCAGCTCTTTTGTTATCCTTCCATTTACATCAGCGACAAGCAGACGGCTTCTTTTTTCATTTTTTGATGCCATCTCATGGATAAAGAGAATATTTTTTCCGTCAGGGCTTATTCTTATACCGCTGACCGAATGCTGAGAGAAGCCCTTATATTCCTCTTCCCGGAAGCCGGTGATATCCTCGCAGCTGATGATATCGCTGATATCGCCGCTTTTTATATCCAGCCGGGAAATTGCGGGCTTTCCCGGAGAAAGCTTTCTTTTAAAGCTGTATTCAAGCATGATGCTGAAGCTGCCGTCAGGAGAGATATCCTGAACGTGTCCTCTGACCACCATTATCTCTTTGCTTTTTTCAATATCGAGAATGACGGCGCAGGGGTCATAATTCTTTCCCCGCAGGTCATTATATATTATGCGTTTTTTTCTTTCATCATCGAGCCAGCGCGCGCCGCAGCCGTAACGGGGGCTGCATATATGGGTCATAGCCAGTGTTCTGAATCCAGGCTCATTCTTTTCATTTGTCAGCAGACCGAGCATGACCGCATCCCCGGGCACAAGCCTGGAGGATGAAAACTTTATTGCAAGCAGTGAGCTGCCGTCTCCGCCCAGCAGGGGAGAGCCTGATCTTCCGGCGGGAAGAAATTCAAAGCCTTTTTCAGATATCAGCGCCGCATTATTATCAGATCTATTATCAAAGCTCATAAAAAACCATTCCTCATCAAATCTTTGAGCATCCGCAGGTACATCAGAAAACCGACTGCAATGCAGAATACGCACTGCCCCAATTTATCAACATACACTTTATTATTGTATAACGTATCAGATTATTTGTCAATTCGTAAAAATTACAAACAGTACAAATCACCGTGATAAACTTAATGCATTATTCATAATTCACATTATGTGATTGTGCAGGATGGCGGGGGGAGCCAATGCTGTCAACTTATCATTATTTAAAGGGGCAGTGAAAAAACTCTTCGGACAAAAAGGAAAACCCCTTTCCTTATATCTTCCCCTGGGTTTACTCCATGTGGGCAGACTCTACAGGATTTCAAGCTTCTGACAATACTATATCTTAGTCATTAAAGCCTGGCTTGCCACGGGGCAAAAGGGGGAAAACTCAAGGGGGACACCCCTTGTGGTTTCCACCTTTTGATTGACCAAAGTAGAAATGCTAATGAAGTATGACTC
>ONNU01000120.1 GCA_900319255.1 uncultured Eubacteriales bacterium | reverse complement strand
TGGTTGCGGCACATCGAAGCAATGGGGGTGAGCGCTTGATTGTCGAAGAGATTCTGCAGGAAAACCCGGATTTGATTCGGCGTTACAGCGACGCGGGATATTTAATCCGACAAGACCAGACGGGCGTGGAATACGGGGAGGCGGTAGACCTGATTACATCCCCGTACACATACACGGAGACAGACATTCCGATTGAGCAGCCCGAACCCGAACCCGAACCCGAACCGGAGCCGGAGCCCGAGCCCGAACCCGAGCCGGAACCGGAATCCGAACCAGAGCCCGAGCCGGAACCCGAACCCGAGCCGGAGCCGGAACCCGAACCGGAACCGGAACCCGAACCCGAGCCCGAGTCCGAACCCGAACCCGAATCAACCGAAGATTTCACCTTCGATTCTTTCATGTCAAATATATCTACATCATGGTCAGACAACCAAACAGAAGAGGCAACCGAACCGGAACCCGAACCAGAACCGGAACCCGAACCCGAGCCAGAACCGGAACCCGAGCCAGAACCCGAGCCGGAACCCGAACCCGAGCCCGAGTCCGAACCTGAGCCGGAACCGGAACCCGAACCCGAGTCCGACCCCGAGCCCGAACCAGAGCCTGAACCAGAACCCGAACCAGTGCCGGAGCCAGAACCCGAGCCGGAACCCGAACCCGAACCAGAGCCTGAACCAGAACCCGAGCCTGAACCGGAACCCGAACCAGTGCCGGAGCCAGAACCCGAGCCGGAACCAGACCCGGAACCCATACCCGATCCAACACCCGACCCCACCCCTGAACGATCCCCTGACATCGGCAGCGATATAACCCAGGATCTGACGGATGCAGTTCCGCCTGTAAGCGCTGCGCCCCAGCCGGCTCCGCCTGTTAAACCCCAGACACCGGCATATTATGATATAGATCCCATGTTCGGAGAGCAGCCGAAGATGAATTTCACAGTATACGATCCGAATGAAAAGGCTGCGCCCATGTCATGGATCGAAAGGCTGAAGCAGAAGAAAAAGGGGAGGAAAAAATAAAACGGTGATTTCCGGCTGAACAGCGGAAAAGTGAAAGCAAGAGTATAAAAATACCGCATACCACGGATGCCCTGTGCATTGAAGCGCAGAGCATCCCGTGCTGCGGATGGAATCATAAAATCAAAGGAGTGATCTTTTTGGCAATTTCACAGGTAATTAAATATGGAGGATCTCCGGATGATCTTGTCTGGAAATTCCCGGGAGAAGAGATAAACGCAACTTCTCAGCTGATCGTTGACGAACCCTTCGAGGCGCTTCTCTGCGTCAGCGGACAGGCAGCCGATCTGTTCGGTCCCGGACGTCATTCCCTTACCGTACCCAATATCCCGATCGTAAAGAAGATCATCAATATCCCCACCGGCGGCGAAAGCCCGTTCCCCTGCAAGGTATTCTATATCAATAAAGTCCATCAGATGGATATGCTCTGGGGAACAAGAGGAGCTATCACGCTTGATGATCCCAAGTATGATATATTCCTTCATATCATGCTCCACGGAAGCCTTACCTTTTCTATTGTGGAGTCAAGAAAATTCCTTGTAAAGCTTGTTGGCTTCAGAAGCCGCTACAGCTCCGAGGAAATGCTTAATAATTTCAAGGGTCTTATTTCCTCTCATGTAAAGGACGCTATCTCCACCATTATGATAAAGGGCGGCAACAGCTTCTTTGAGATCAACGCCGACCTTTTCAAGACAAGCGAGACCGTAAAGGAAAGACTTGACGAGGTATTTGACGAATACGGCGTCAGGGTGGAATATTTCAATATCGAATCCATTGAGGTTCCTCCGGAGGATTATAATGCGATCTCCGCTGCCAAGTCAAGAAGGACCAGCCGTCTTATCGAGGGCTATACCTGGCAGGAGGAGCGTCAGATGGATATTGCCGAGAAATTCGCAGGCAACGAGGGTACCATGGGCGCCGTAGGCGGTGCTGTCAGCGGCTTCATGGTAGGCGGAGCGCTTGGCGGTACCGTTGCGAATGTCGCAAGAGGAGCGTTCAATTCCCAGGGTCAGGCAGCTCCCGGCGTAAGAGATATGACCGGCGTACAGTCCTCCAGCAATCTTGTCCGCCAGCAGCAGCAGTATAATGCCCAGCCCGTTCAGCAGCCCATGCAGCCTGTGCAGCAGGCTCCGGCACCAGCTCCGGCACCGGCAGCAGGGGGCGGATTCTGTCCGGAATGCGGAAATCCCGTGACAGCGGGATCAAAATTCTGCAATATCTGCGGAACGAAGCTCCAGGCGCCCCCGCCGGTGTGTCCCGGATGCGGCGCACAGCTTGCAGAAGGCTCAAGATTCTGTAATATCTGCGGCACAAAGGTAAACTGATAATGCATCATTCAGGGCTGCCGTGACCGCCCTGCACTGTCGCAAAAGCCTGTTCCTGAAAGCTCAGGGAAAGGGAGCGTTTTCAAGGCAGAAATATCAAAGGGAGAAGTGACATTTATGAGTAAGAAAAAGACCGATAAAAAATACATCATAATGATGGGCATAGTATATCTTGCAGTATTTGCGATATACAATATCATTACGCTTGTACTGTTCAAGGAAAAGAATGATGTATTCTGGATAAGCTATGCATTCATGTGCGTATGCTTTGTAGCGAATGTTGCCGTTGCATATATTACATTCCAGCATTCAGATGCGGAAGCAATTTTTATGAATATACCGCTGATGTCGTTTTCGATATTCTATTTCGGCGCAGAGGTATTCGTAAGCTTTGTATTCATGCTGTTCAGATTTATAGCATCGCCCACGCTGACAGTAGTTATCCAGTCCATAATGCTTCTGGTATTCATTATTTTTGCAGTTCTTGCGCTGATGAGCAAGAATGTTGTGGAGGATATCAATAAGAATATTGATACGAAGGTAAGAACGATAAAGAATCTTGCGGTACAGGTAAAGGTGCTTGAGGATCAGTGCCTTGACAAGGAGCTTAAAAAGGAGCTTCATAAGGTCAGCGAGGGAATCCTCTATTCAGACCCCATGACAACAGATGTTACCGAAGAGATTGACGATATGATAAACAGCAGGGTAAAGGAGCTGAAATACCTTTGCTCCAATAATCAGAAGAACGAAGCATTACAGACCTGTTTCAAGCTTCAGTCCTTTATATCTGAAAGAAATATGCTGCTGAAAAACAGTAAATGATCCGGAAAAATGAGGTAAAAAAATGGCTGTTAGTTATGTAGCGCAGAAATGCACTTCCTGCGCAGGCACAAAATTCGATTATGACAAAGACACGAAAATGTGGAAATGCCTGTACTGCGGAGCTGTAATAGAAAGACACGAGCAGGCAGATACAATGTTCACGATCAAGAATGTTGTGCGTCAGGCGATACTTGATATTGCCTACAAGCGTATGGACAGCGCGCAGAACAATCTTGTGGAGTGCAAGAAAATAGATTCAAGATATGTCGGAACGATCATAGCAGATATTGCCTATGAAATGAATATGATCGTAAACGGAGGCATTTCAAAATCAGAGCAGCAGAATTATTTTTCGATGATGAAAAAGAATTACAGTATGCTGCGTTCTCTGGGCGATTCACCCACAGAGGAGGAGATAGCGCTTTATGACTTCTTTGAATCCTCGGAGGTCACAGGTGTGCTGATACTGGTATTTGATTCGATAAATGCAGCAGCCAGAAGAGACGCTCTGCTGAATTATTTTGACCCGTCATCGGTATTCTCAATGTCCCTCAACGGCAATCTTATCAATTATGCGCTCAAAAGCGGAAATTATGAGATGTTCAATACGATACTCCATAATACCGATAATATCAATAAAAAATCGGTGCTCAATTCATTGCTGAGCAAATATCCCGATAACGGTCAGAAGGGTGAAAACGCGGTATACCTGTTTGAGCGGGAGAATGATTTCACCGATGACGATCAGAAGCGGTACGAAAAATACATCAGGGAATCCGGGGATTCCGCAGAAACGAAATGCATAATAGCCATCGAGCTTTGCAAAAAGGGTCTGCGTCCGTCAGTGGACTGCCTGATGAACAGCATCGTAAACAGCCTTCAGGATCAGGAGCTTATGGGACAGCTGATGTCCACAGTGATCCATGGAGAGCTTGTAGATGTTGAGATAGCGACCATCGTTGAATATTCCCTTGTGAGATGCGGCAGCGATATATGTACGGAGATACTTTCCATGCTTTCCGATTCAGGAAAATACGTTGAATTTTCAGCCGATCATTTCACAACGATAATCGGAAGAGAGGATCTTGACGATGAAAGCAGGAAAAGCATTATCAGCCTGATGATGCAGTTTGAGGTAACGGATAAGGTAAAATACCGTGTTGTTACAGAGTATCTTTGCGAGACACCGGACGAGCCTGAAAAAAGGATGGAAATGATAAGCTTCCTGCTGTCATTTGTAGACGATCTTTCAACGAATACCGTAGAAAAGTACATACTGTGCTGCGGCTATGATAAAGAGAATAAGCCGGCGATAGTAAATATGCTCTTTGATCTTGGTCTGAATAGATCCTTTTTCAATAATACGCTGAGCAATTATATACTCACCTCAAAGGACGATTTCAAGGTCAAGAAGGAGATAGTATACAGCCTGCTTGAAAGAGGTCTGCGAATAAATTCAAAAGCCTGCGCAGAGATCATCACAGATCATAATATCCCCGAGCAGCAGAGAGTTGATATACTGAGGATGTCGAAAACAGCGGGAGTCAATTATGATGACGTAATGGATATGTATCTGCTTTCCATCACACCGCTGCAGTTTGAGCCTGAGATATTCGGCGAGCTTTTCCCGGATTCCACAAAGATATCCACAAAGGCATTCATACGGTATGTGCTGGATTTCCACGACCTGTCCGCCGCAAAGATAGGAAATGTCGGCAGGATGATGACAATGAGCTATCAGAATCCTGCAAATATCAACTGCAGCATCATTGCCATGAATGACAGGATAGAATGTAATCTTATCCAGGCTTATATCCTTTCCACAAGAGAAAGCCCGGAAACTGCGCAGAATGTTCTTGAAGCCATGGGCGGAAATAAAAGCACCGCCTCTGCGGATATCTTTGTTTCAGGAGCAAAATATAAGATCAAGAAATACGCTGCGATGAAGAATAAATCGGGGGAGCTGGGGGAGACCTCAAAAGCCCTCTGCGCGGTCTGCAAGCTTTTGTGATAAGCCCGGACAATGCGAAAAATAAAGCATCCTGCTGTCTGACATACAAAAGTATCAGACAGCGGAATGTATCCAGCTGCGCTGGTGAATTTATATCTTATTTCCTGTGAGAAAAAATAACGAAGCTCAGCTGAGAATATTTCTTGATTTGTCGAAGATAATAACGGCAGATAAGGAAATACAAAGCCTGTAATGATCCGGAGGATCAAAAAAATAAGAATAATAAGGGGGAATTGCGAATGACTGAAGAAGAAGCTCAGGAATATAACCGGTTAGTTGACGAGTATAATATGCTGGTACAGCAGAATGAAATGCTTGCGGCGGAGATCGAAGCGGGCATTGAAAACTGTCAGATACTGACACGCAACATAGAGACCGTAGGCGATGAAGCTACCATGAAGGTCTCAGGGGTATCTGATGAGGTATCGGACGCAGACGAGATAGTCCAGAGATTGTCAGCGCTTATTGCAGATGTAACGGAGCATTATTTCCTGTTCAAGAATCTGTCAGAAGCTTCAAAGATGCTGACCAAGTATAATGACGAATATTATACAAGGTTCAAATTCTATCATCAGTTAAGAAGGATAACTCTCGGCTATGTTATCGGACTTGATGCGCATATCGTATCAAATGAAACGCTGAGAAAGCAGGTAGAAAAGATCTATCTTCAGAATACAGATTACTGGCTTGCATATGCGATCATGTCAGTAATGCTCTGGGCAAGCAATGAAAAGGAAGCCGCATACAGAGCGCTGAATAAATCCATGACCATGGATGCATACAAGTCATGTGTATTCTATATGCTTGTAAATCTGAGATTCGGACGGATAGATACCGCAAGAAACTGGTATATAACCCTTCTGGATAAATCAGATGCAAACAATCTGGGAGAAGAATGGCAGCATGTGCTTCATGCATATCTTGTAGGGGCGCTGAGGAATGACAAAGCCCTGACAGATATGGCGTCGTCCTATTTCAAATCAATGCTGGAGCAGACAGAAGCTACCTCAGCCGACTTTTCAAGAAAGGTCAGCGATAAGGGCTATTCCTTTGCGCAGAATTATATCCATGTCACAGAAGAGGAATATCCGCTTCTCAAGGAGACCTGCGCTGACTATAAGGAAATGTCGGAGCTGCTTAGCAGTATGGAAAAGATATCATTTCTTGCAAAGCACTTTGACGATATCTTCCAGAAGGAGGATGACACAGGGGACGATCTCCATGAACAGATAGAGAATATACTTTACGATCTTATCAATGACTATGACGACGAGGAATTCAAGGTCGTCAAGAATCTGAAGTATAACGAAGCCATTATCGCGGCTAAGGGAGATACAGGCAAGGCAAATGCAAAATTCAAGGAGCTGTACGGTGATCTGAGGGTGCGGAAATCCTTTGGAGATCTGCTGCTGGGATGGGCGCTTTCGGAGGATCCCAGGAGAACCAATATCATGGTCAAGAAGTTCTCTCTCGGATATCTCAAGGACAGACTGAAGCCCGGCATGGTGAAATCATTTGAGGACAGCTACGCTACCATGAAGGAAAGCTATAAGCTGAGCATCTATACCACATCGGATATGCCTCCCTTTGAAGCAGAATGTAATGAAAACACAATAGATGATACCATTTCAAAGCTCTCGGCAGAATATGATAAACGGAAATTCGGCTTTGCCATGAAGGACAAGCTGATGAAGATATTCATATTCATGTGCATAGCGGCAATACTGATCCTTGCAATAGCGGGACTTACGGTCGGAACTGATGTATTCCCTGTATTACTTACGCTGGGGATCGTGCTTGGCGTAGTAGGCGGATTCCTTGTATGGAGACGATGGGTCAACAGAGTCATGTGCCTGAAGGAGTATTGCAGATTATCAACGATAAAACTCAGAGGAGCACTTGATGAGATGGCGGAATGGAGAAAGCTTGTAAACCGTGGATACGGCTGTTTAAGCGATCTCAGCAGTTCTATTGATAAGTTCTGATGATGGAGGTAAAAAAGTATGTCAGGTGTAAACAGTGCTATAAATAATCTGAATAATTCGGTTGAATCGTTTCAATCTCAGGTAGACGTTCATGTCAATAATGTAGACGCATCTACCCGGAAGGTGCAGGAGGCAGCCGAAACAGTATATAAACGTGTCGAGCAGTTCCGCAGTGATATCATGCACGGCGAGGAAAAACAGATCGCCCATGAAAATATCATGAGGATAGATCAGGTCATAAAGGAACAGTTCGGAAATTACGATGCAATAAGAAAAACAATAATCGGCGTTGTCAGGGATTTCGATATAAATCTTGTGCGCAACAGTACGATAGAAGAGCTTTCGGAGGAGCTGTGGATCACCAGTTCAAGATACTGGCTTTCATACGCTTTGCTGGCGATAACCGCATGGGTAAATAATTATCCGGAGGTAGCGAAAAACGCCCTGTCCGAGACCGTAAGAAAGGACGAGATAAAGGCCTCGCTTTTCTTCACACTTCTCAATCTTCGCTTTGACAGGATCCAGACCGCAAGAGAGTGGTTCAAGGTATATTGCCGCACTCTTAATCCCGTAATGCTGCAGCAGGAAACTGCGGTAATGATACAGGCATTCATGGGAGGTCTTTTCGGAAAGGATAAGCAGCTTGAGCATGATGTAAATGAGATAATCAATGAATGGATCAGAATAATCTCAGAGGATGCAAAGATCTGTGAGGAGCTTGTTAACAGATATGAAAACTATTTTGAAAACAGCCCCTCGAATACAAAATGCGACTATCAGATGATAAAGGCATTCTGTACGAATTATCAGGAGGTGGAAACAAGCTTCCTTGACGTATCGAAATATGATAATTTCCTGCGGCTTATGGATGAAATGAGCGTTGAGCAGACCCCACAGACCGATGAAAACTATAAGAGCAGGGTCGATGCGGTGCTGAACAGTCTTATCACGAATTATGATGAGGAAGAAAGAGAGCTGAGAGAAGAACAGCAGTATTACAGATTCATCATTGATAACGAGGGCGATAAGCAGAAGGCTCAGAAGCAGTTTGAGGAAGTCCAGAGCCTGAGAAAAGAAGGCTTCAATTTCGGCAAGCAGATGGTGGACTGGGCAGTTTATTCAGACCCGGCTCATACCGATGTGTATGTAAGACAGTTCGGTCTGAGAGGAACAAAGGACTGGTTCCAGTCAGCGCTTGAAAACTGGACAGTAAAGCTTCGCAAGAGATGTCCGCTGCAGTATCACCTGAGCATTGACGGCTGGAGCTCTACCAGCAACGGCAGGGATCTTGACGACCAGAGAACAGCAGTGACCAATTATTTTGAAAATAATAAATTCAATCTTGTATGTGTAAACGCATTCAATATTGCATTGCTGATAGTATTTTTTATATCTCTGATCGTGACCGTAGCAGGCGTTGTTCAGCTTATCAATTCGGGCTTCAATTATGTAGTTCTTGTAGGTGCAGGACTGATGCTTCTTTCAGTGCTGATACTTGTGATAAGGATACTTTCGGCTTTGAAGAAATTCCAGGAGCGTGTCAATACCGCGGTATTCAATCTTGAAGGAACGATGGCGCAGATCGTTGAATTCCAGCGCCATTTCACAGAGAATATCCGCAAGAAGGATGATATAGTTTCAAAGCTTAACTTTATCTGATAAATGCGGGAAAATGCATATAACACATTTCCCCGCAATCAAAAGACTTTTAATAATTTAAAAAGCGAAAATAAAGGAGAATAAAAATGAGTACACCTAATAATGATGATTTTGATTTTGAATCAATGATGCAGGACAGACTCCAGGAGAACTTCGGAGTTGAGACAGACAACAGCGAAAAGGCAACAGATGAGCGCCTGAAGGAAATGAATAAAAAGCTCCCGTCATGGAATCTTGAACCGCCGCTCAAATATCTGAAATGAAAACGGCTGAAAACAGACCGCCGAGCTGTTATGCTGAATGGCTTGAATGCTTTGAATATCTGTGCGGACATAATGCAGACGATGAATATATCGGGCTTCTGAAAAAGGGCACCTGTTCAGACGCAGGAGTATCGGTGGAATACCTTGAAAAACAGCTTATCCGCACATTGAATATCATGCTGACGAAATATATAACAGATTTCAATAAGACCCTGGTGCTGTATACGGATTTCGGGGAATACGACAGACTGTATGAGCCATTCCGTACACTTGCGCGTCAGGCTGAGAAATGTCTGTTTTTCACAGAGCTTGATTTCATGTCAGAGGAATTCCGCAGAAGCCTCCGGGATTCGGTGATAGCAAATACAAGGGATCACTGGAAAAGATCAGCAGACAGCATCAGGAATGCAAGTCTTGAAGGAAACAGCTCCGTTCTGGAGGATCAGCTTTATATGATACGCAGAATAAAATTATTCGGGGAGTATGAGGTCAGAAGATATGAGCAATTATCTTGATACGATGACAGAGGTAAAAAACTATATATATGCCCGGACACCGCTGATAATAATACAATCCTCTGAACGTGAAAGAGTGGAGCGGATGCTGAGAGCGATCGCTGCCGACGCAATGACGGATATATATTATTATACCGATTCAAAGCAGGTCATAAAGCTTAATTCAAATGCGCCTGCATTGAATGTGGATTCAGATCCGGTAAGCTATATGAACGATCTGTTCAGGAAAAAGCAGAAATCCATATTTGCCTACGGGGATGTCAAAAAGATCAGCGAGGATAATCTGTATTCCCGGGATATCATCAATTGTCTGTATCTTGCGAAGGAATCCAATTCTACCCTGATACTGATAACAGACGGAAAGGTCATTCAGCGTATCACCCAGTTCGGAATGATATCAAAGCTGGATTATCCGGACGATGACGAAAGATGCCGGCATATAAGAAAATTCGTACAGACCTACAGCGGCAGATTTACTGTGGAATGGGATGACGAGGATATCGTCAGAGCTTCGACACTTCTTCGGGGCTTTACAGAGATACAGATAGAGAATATTCTGTCCAATGAGATAATATCACAAGGAGCGCTGTATAAGAAAAATATCCATTCCCTTGCAGGTCAGAAAAGCAGGCTTTATTCGGCAGTTTCCTCGATACAGCAGGTCAGCATCGACAGCGATCTGTCCGTAGCGGGACTGGAAAACCTGAAGGAATGGCTGATGGAAAAGAAGAAGATATTCTTTGCATCGGATTCAGAGCTGACCAGATACGGACTTGAGACCCCGAAGGGAATACTTATGGCAGGCGTTCCCGGATGCGGAAAATCCTATTCTGCAAAGATGGCAGCCGCAATGTGGGAGCTTCCGCTTTTCCGTTTTGACATAGGCTCGGTCTATGATAAATGGATGGGTGAAAGCGAAAGAAAAATGAGAGAAGCACTTGATTTCATAGATAATGTATCCCCCTGCGTGCTGTGGGTGGATGAGATAGAAAAGGCGCTTGCGGTATCAGACGGAGGAAATGATACCAGCCAGCGTATTCTGGGACAGTTTCTTTTCTGGCTCCAGGAATCGAAAAGCAGGGTCTTTATGACCGCCACAGCAAATGATATCAGCCGGCTTCCGTCAGAGCTTTTCCGCAAGGGAAGATTTTCAGAAGTATTCTTTGTGGATCTGCCCACATCACATGAAAGGCGCATTGCGATAGAACAGTATACAGCCCGCTGCCTGCACCTGAGATTCAGCGAGGAACAGCTGGATTATCTTGTAAAGCTGTCCGACGGATTTTCCTTTGTTGAGATCGAATATGCAATAAAGGATTCCGCGCAGCAGATGCTGATATTCGGAACAAGAAGCGTGAATATGCAGACTATAGCAGATAATTTCAAAAAAGTAGTTCCCATAAAGGTGCGCAGCAGGGAGAAAATAGAAAAGATCAGAAAGTGGGGACAGGAATGCGCTATTCCCGCACATAAAGATGAGGAGGGATAAAAATTGCCCAGTCTATATGAAATGCGTTCACTGGTAAGTGAACAGCAAAGCATCCAGCAAAGACTAAAAGAAGAGCTGAGAGTTCTGGAAAACGGAGTATATAACGCCCAGAATAAGTGGAGGGAAGTTACAGAGCGTGTCAACGGAACTCTGGTAAACGGCAACCGCAGGATCAATAATTCCCATGAGCTTACTCTCAAGGCATATGAGCTTCAATGCGATATTGAAAGGATCTATAAGCTCTATAAATATGTAGAGACCGCAAATAAAAAGATAAGAGAGCTTCAGAATAAGATCTACTATGATTTTGCGAATTATAACGCAGTAAGAAAGATAGTAGAGGCGATGCTGAATAATATCGAAGTGAGCTTTGTAAGCGACCGCGTACTTACAAAGGCTATCGAAGTAAAGCATCTGCAGCTGCCGGATTACTGGCTGACCTGCGCATTGCTCAGTATCATGGCATGGAAAAAGGACGATAAGGAGATGGCTGAAAAGGCGCTTGAAAGAGCCTGCAAGCTTGATCTGAAAAGCACGAGCGTATTTTTCTTTGCATTTCATCTGAGGATCACCAAAAGCAATGTTGCGCTCAAATGGTTCAGAAACTATATCAACTGCGATCTCACAGGCGAGGATAACGGAGATATACTCTTTATGTTCTCGCTGCTGACAAAGACTATAGACGCTGAATATGACGATAAGCTTTATTCAGAGGTAAATGAATTTATCAATAAGACCATCGAGAGCTGCCTTTCATCCGAGGGCTACAGCGAGGATACGATGACCAAAAGGATCAGCGGATATCTGAAAAGATCAATGTTAACCGAGCCTTTGAAATACCCGGTGCTGAGCAAATACTGCACAGAGAGCGATCTGTATGTATTCATCATGTCAGCCGCAAAGAACAACAGCAATATTCTTGAATTCATCCGTCAGACCATAAATGTCAGCGATGAAGAAAGAAACAACCGACTGAATAAATTCATTGACGATCTGATAAGGAAATCGAATACAAGCGAAATAGATGTGCGCAATGAGATATACCATAACACACTGATAATAAAGCACATGGGCGAGAAGGAAAAAGCTGACGAAGAATATGAAAAGTGGCTTGAGCATAACCGCACCGAGCTGAATATTGTCAGTGAGATGGTCGAATGGGTATATAATCCAGGAGATACAGAGGTAAACAAAGCTGAAAAGCAGCGTCTCTTCTGCGCAACAGCAAATCTCACCCAGAAAGCTGTTGACCGCAATGTAGCCGAATACAGAAATCTTCTGCGCAATGATGCAGATATCAAAATAGAAGAATATGCATCTCACGCCGATCTGACAAATGAAAATCAGGAAAACCAGAAGATCGACGATTATTTCAGGAATAAAGCAGAAAGCCTGAAAGCGATGCAGAAGATATGGCCGAGCTTCATAATGTTCGGCATAGGCGCAGCAGGCGCAGCAGCGGCTATATATTTCAATATCATGCCGTTGTTTGTAATCACGCTGTTCGGAGTTGTGGGAGGTATCCTGAAGATCGTCCTGACGAACCGCAAAAAGAAAAATATCGACAAGGAATGTCAGAACCAGGCAATGGGAACAAAGGAGATCTTCTCAAGAATGTCAGCAGAATTCAGACAGTATCTTGATGAATACAATTCCTACGACAAATATTATAGTGATATAAAAGAAGAGTTTTCAAAGATCTGATGCAGCCGCCCCTGCTCCGTTTTTTCGGAGCGGGGGCGGAGTTTATTATTAGTGGTTAGTGATTGGAAAAATCTGGAATTTGATTGAATTTGGAATTTGGAAAGTGGAAAGTGGAAAGTGGAATTTAATTGAATCTGGAATGGAGAGTGCGCAAAAGCTAAAACTTCCTGAAATAACCCCTCCGTGACGGCTTCGCCGTGCCACCTCTCCTTTCAGGGGAGGCAGAAGAAAAGAATAAATAATAAATAATAAATAATAAATAATAATACTCCGCACACCAAAGAAGTTTCCTTCTTAAAAGATATTGAGTATTGCTTCTCAGCTTTGAACCTTGAGGTTTGAACTATTAATCTTTGAACTTAATTCTATAAACTATAAACTTTGAGCTGCCGTTTGTGTAAAATATTTCCGGGAGTTTTCGTAGGAGCCGGCTGAAGATTGTTTTATTCCCCCTTACCATCCAAGTATAACACGCGGAAGCGAAAGTAACGCATTGTCAGACCTGCCCCCGCGATTTTGACAGCGGCG
>ONNU01000079.1 GCA_900319255.1 uncultured Eubacteriales bacterium | reverse complement strand
TAAGGGCGCTGACGTTACTAAGGAAGGCATCAATGCTGCTATGAAGGCTGCTGCTTCTGAGTCCTTCGGCTACAACGAGGATCCCATCGTTTCTTCTGACGTTATCGGTATGAGATTCGGTTCTCTCTTCGATGCTACACAGACAATGGTAAGCAAGATCTCTGATGATCTCTATGAAGTTCAGGTTGTTTCCTGGTACGACAACGAGAACAGCTACACAAGCCAGATGGTCAGAACTATCAAGTACTTCGCTGAGCTTGGCTGATCCAATACCATTAATTGAATCATTGACTAAAGGTCCCTGCCGGTTCGTCCGGCGGGGATTTTTCTTTTCAGCGATTCAAAAAAAGTTTCGCAAAGGGCATTTTTATTTTAAGTTTAGCTGTAACTTTTTGGGGATATAGTGTATTATATTAAGTAGAAATGAATTTCCGGGAGTGAATGATATGAAAAATATTAAATGTCTGATAATTGCGCTTGCGGTGGGAATAGGGGTCTGCGGGATATTCGCGGGATGTACGCCGGAATCTCCGCCTCTTGATCCCAGGGAGCTTTCCGATGTGCAGGCATCTGATACTTCCACCGCCGGATCATCTGCGCAGGAAGGCCGGGAGACTTCTCAGCAAAGCAGCTCTGCCAGCTCAGCTCAGGAAAGCCGGGAGCCGTCAGCATCCTCTTCACAGACAAGCAGGGAAAGCTCCGAAGCTGAGCCTGTGGACGGTTCAGGCTATGACAAACCAGCCGGCGCTGATATAGTAGTATGGGATACCAATGCGCCCCTGCCGGACAGCGTTATGTATTCCTTCTCCGGCGTAGGCGGAAGTACAGATCACTTCACCAATGATAAACAGCTCATTATGGATCTTACATACGCTCTGTCAAATGTCCATGTGACCGGAGAAACTACGCAGAGAGTTGAGGATAGCAACCATACGATCATCCTGAGCTATGATAATGATGCGGATAGCAACCGGAAGATATCCTTTGAGGGCAGTATCCTTTTGTATGACGGCAAGGGCTATGAGGTCAGCGGCTTCAAAGAAGTATATTCCGTCCTTTCAAAAATACCGGAGGTTGCGCCGGAAAGCTCGGCTGACATATCCGGGGATGAGGAATTCACTCAGAAAATGATGCAGGTGGATTGTAAGCTTTCTGAATTGTGGGAAAATGATGAATATAAGACCGGCAGCGTTGAAAAAAGACGGGACATGGCGCTCAGCGTATTGCATGAGCTTGAAGCTCAGGGGCTTATAAAGAAAGGCTCCATTTATTATGATGGACATGATAATATTTCATTTATTTATAATAACTGTGAGGAAGGTGTATTGGGAGGAATAATGCTGAAGGATTTTGACCCGATGATGAATTGAGGAGGTAGAGAACAGAGAATAGGAAACTCCCCTATCATTAAAAACCGGTCATTTTCAAAGCACAGCAAAAAATGACAGACGGATAACCACAAAAAAGCCGATGAATCCACTCATTCACCGGCTTTTCCTTATTTTACTGCATTTTTCTAAATATAACAGCCCTCATCAGATTATAAGTCCCGTTATCTCACTTGCAGAGCTGACAAACACAGGCTTGCCGGAGGTGTAGTATTCCTCCATTTCCTCTCTTGTGCCATATCCGTACAGACAGCCTATGAAATCACAGCCCGTTACTGCGGCTCCGTCTGCATCGAATTTGGTATCGCCTATCATAACTACCCTGTCTGAGGGGGCTTCCCTGAGAACATCAACAGCATAGTTAATAACCTCGATCTTATTGCTCCGGGGTACGCCGTCACTGGTTTTCTGACCTGCTATAATGTTTGAGCCTGCAATGACATCAAAGTATTTGTCAAGCTCAAGCATTTTTATTATCCGGTCGGTAAATTCCTGATATTTCGTGGAGGCTACCCCCAGACGGATGCCGCTGTCCTTCAAAGCTTCAAGCACATCCTTCATGCCGTCATAAACACGGTTTTTGAAAATGCCGTGCCTGACGAAATTTTTTTTGTATATCTCCACTCCCAGCCTTGCATCCTCGTCCTCAAAGCCTACTCTTTTCAGACTGTCAAACATGGGAGGTCCTATGAAACGTCTGATCTCCGCTTCATCCGGCAGGGGTCTGTCCATCTCGCTGAATATCATCCTTACACAGTCAAGTATACCCTCGCCTGATTCGCTGAGCGTGCCGTCCAGATCGAACAGCGCTATTTCGTATTTTTTCATTTTCCTTTTCCTCTTCCTTTTTCTCTGTCCTGTTGTCAAAGACTCAGTTCAGACCCTTCATGCTCAGGGATATCCTTCCCTTGTCGGCGTCAACTGAAATAATGCGTACCTTTACAACATCGCCTACGCCTAATACATCGGAGGGATGCTTGATGCGCTTTTCGCTGATCTGGGAAATATGGACAAGCCCGTCCTGATGGACTCCGATATCAACAAATGCGCCGAAGTCTATTACATTACGCACCGTTCCCATTATTTCCATGCCTTCCTTGAGATCCTTTATATCCAGAACATCTGTCCTCAGAAGCGGAGGCGGAAGCTCGTCACGGGGATCTCTTCCCGGCTTTGTAAGCTCCTTGATTATATCTGTAAGCGTGGGTACGCCTACCCCTGCCTGCTCTGCTATTTTTTCAAGCCCCTCAGCCTTTGCCTTTTCCTCAAGACTTCCCAATCTGCCTTCTCTTATATCATCCTTGCTGTAGCCGCAAAGCTCAAGAAGCTTTTTTGCTGCGCCGTAGGATTCGGGATGAACAGCTGTATTATCCAGCGGATCGCTGCTTTCAGCAACACGCAGGAAGCCTGCGCACTGTTCAAAAGCCTTCGGTCCCAGCTTCGGGACTTTTTTAAGCTCCGCGCGGGATCTGAAAGCTCCGTTTTCCTCACGGTAGGCTACTATGTTTCCGGAAACCGTCTTTGTGATGCCCGCAACTCTCGACAGCAAAGCCGGAGATGCTGTATTAAGATCTGCGCCTACAGTATTTACGCAGTCCTCAACAACGCCGTCCAGAGCCTCTCCCAGCCTTTTCTGGGGCATATCATGCTGATACTGTCCTACGCCTATTGCCTTAGGTTCGATCTTTACAAGCTCAGCCAGGGGATCCTGGAGACGTCTTGCAATGGAAACTGCGCTTCTCAGCGTCAGATCCAGCTCCGGCATTTCCGCAGCCGCAAGCTTTGACGCAGAATAAACAGAAGCTCCCGCTTCGCTTACCACCATATACGATACCTTATCGCTGATCTCACTGATACATTCTGCGGTGAACATTTCCGTTTCCTTTGAAGCTGTACCGTTGCCGATGGCGATTATTCCTGCCTGATATTTGTGTATCATGTTTTTCAGCACAGCTTTTGACTTTTCTATCTGAGCCTTGCTATGGGTAGGATAGATAACGGTGGTATCCAGTACCCTGCCGGTCTTATCCACTACAGCAAGCTTACAGCCGGTTCTGTAGCCCGGGTCAAGTCCGATGGCAGTGAAGCCCTTTACAGGAGGCTGCATCAGCAGATTGCGCAGATTCAATGCAAATAACGCAATAGCCTGTTCATCCGCCTTTTCGGTCATTTCATTCCTGATCTCATTTTCCACTGAGGGGAAGATAAGCCTTGTATATGAATCAGCGATGGCCTCCCTGACCTTATCGGAAAGCTCGCCGCTGCCGGTTACTTTCAGCCTTTCCATAATATTGGTGCATTTCTCGGGAGGAATATCCACCGTTACCTTGATAAAGCCCTCTCTTTCCCCGCGGTTTATTGCAAGAAGTCTGTGTCCTGCGATTTTTGAGACCGGCTCGCTGTAATCATAATAATTTCTGTATACGCTGTCCGTATCGGGATCGCTTGCCTTTGTACGAAGCACAGCGTTCAGGCGGATGATATTTTTCAGCCTTTTGCGTATCTCCGGATCATCGGAAATGCTTTCAGCAATGATATCCATTGCGCCCTGTATCGCAGCTTCGGTGTTTTCAACGCCTTTTTCCTCGCTGATATATTTTTCCGCCTCCTGCTCAAGGTCGCTTCCGCTCTGGGCAAAAATGAAATCTGCCAGCGGTTCAAGTCCCTTTTCCTTTGCAACAGAGGCTCTGGTTTTTCTTTTGGGTCTGAACGGACGGTAAATATCCTCCAGCTCCGCAAGGGTCTCCGCCTTTGCAAGGGATGCGGCTATCTCATCCGTCATCTTTTCCTGACCCTCGATCAGAGCATATACTTCCTCCCTGCGCTTATCAAGACCTCTGAGATATTCCAGTCTTTCGCTGATAGCGCGGATGGTCTGGTCATCAAGAGTTCCGTGCATTTCCTTGCGGTATCTTGCGATAAAGGGGATAGTATTTCCCTCGTCAAGAAGATTGATTATATTCTGAGCGTATTCCTGCTTTATAGAAAATTCGCCTGCTATTATCTGAGAATGATCCATAGGTGTATTCCTTCCTTTTCTGTTTTGCAGAATATACGCCGCACTTGGCGGCGCATGATTCATTGATGTAAAATTCTATCAGTATTCAAACTTGAAGCTTTCTTCTCTTCCGAGAGATGAAACTACCAGCGTATAATCATTCGATCCGCTGCCCTGCTCCACCTTATAGGTTCCGCCGTTGCATACAGCGTCAGCCTTGCGTACTGCAAGTATGCCGTATTTTCCATACACATCCACATAATGATATGCAGGCATCTGCGCAGGGGCAGGATTGAAGATAGTGCCGTTAGTAAATTCAACAGCGACAAGCTCCTGTCCGGGTCTTGCATTTTCAACAGTATCGACCTTATAGATCTTATATCCGGGCATCAGCATCTCGCATATTGCCAGCGCAGTCATAACAACTCCTGCAATGGACATTACTGCTATCCATGTCTTGTTATTTTCCTCGATACCGAATCTTTTTGAAGCCTTATCGCTTATTATCAGTCCGATTATCATAAGCGCAATGGGCACGATCACCAGTATGCAGAGATAGGTGGAAAGAAATACCTCTCCCACAACAAGATCTGCCTTCAGAAGCGTCTTTGCGGCAAACATCAGAAGATATACAAACATAAGCCAGCTTCCGGTATTATAAACCCTTCTGCCAAGCTTATACTGCTTGTCCTTTTTCATTTCCTCCTTTTTCTGTTTCAGAGTGTCCTTTGCAGCTGTTTCCTGAACGGGAGCAGTCTGGTTTTCCATCAGTATTCCTCCTTTATTATTATTATTTCATTGATCGTATATTCTTAATGAGCTTTCTTATGCGGGTGAAAACAATTTTATTATACAGCTTTCTCAGCTGATTTCTGTCTTTTTATTTTTGGAAAGTATTGATTTGGGGTGTTTGAATCTGGCTTATGACCGGAAGGAAATGGGTGGTACTCAGGGCTTTCGTTTGGATAGTTCCTTCGGTCTTTTCCGGCAACGAGGCTGGCGCCCGTTGCCTGGTTTTTCTTTGACCGCCTGCGGCGATTTTAGGGATTTCGCGCACTGCGGTGCGCGACCATGGGGCTCTGCCCCCTGGACCCCTGCAGCCTTTGTAAAGGCTGGCGAAACTTTTATTATTTATTTTTTCAGATTTATCAGATATTCCGCTAATTTACAAATACCAAAAATAACAGGCTGATGCAGAAGATATATCAGCAATGAATGCTTTCCGATAAAAGCAAGGGGCTTGACATGACTTTTATAAACAAATTTCGGGAGCTTTTTCTGTACGGCAAGCCTTCCGAAAAATACTGCTGCGAAAAACAGGAACATCCACGGGAATAGCGGAAAGAAATCCCCGGAGCTGAAACCGTTCTTTATAAATCCCAGCGGATACAGAAAATCCGTCTGATACCATTCTACGGGAAGCTTCATTTCCCAGATAAAAGGAATGCTGAGCTTTCCCTCCGGCAGATGGTATGTAAGAATAAACATCACAAGATTGAACAGAATACCTATAGGATAAGGTATTACCTTGAGTATCCTTGAGGTCAGCCCGTACAGCATCATTACAACGGAAAACATATGCAGGATCCCGAAGCGTATGGTATCATCATTTCCCACACATATATAGCTCACAAGGGTCACTGCAAAGGCAATAAAGAACAGGCGCGCGCCTCTGTCGATATTTGAATGGCTGAGGTTTGAGGAAATACCCGCAATGACAATAAACAGTCCTGCAAAATAAGGTCCGAAGGGATATATTATCTTCAGCGTATCCATGCCCCATGTCCAGCCAAAAAAATAACCTATGGTATACAGCGCATGATAGCATACCATAAAGACCACCGCAAAGCCTCTCAGCTCATCAAGCAGATGTATTCTGCCCTTTGGAAGGGTCTTTTGTTCCTTTGGCGGGTTTTTCTGTTCATTCGGGGTATCCGACATAAGCAATGCCTCCTCTGAAAATGCAGCCGTCACATCTCCGTGAATGTCAGCAGAATCGCATTTCAGATTTCATCAGAGATATGTAAAAAAACAGTTCAATACTCACATGATCTATGATATAATTATATCAGCAAACTCAGATTTTAGCAAGGACTAGAAAGAGGTTTTTGAAAATGGATGAATTAACAATCGGTATGACAAAGGAAATAACTGCATCGGCAGATGAAAGCAGGCTTGCGGTGAATGTAGGCAGCGGAACTCTCAGAGTTCTTGCCACACCTGCTCTTGCAGC
>ONNU01000038.1 GCA_900319255.1 uncultured Eubacteriales bacterium | reverse complement strand
GTTCGCTCCACGTGGGTAGGTTTTATCGGATTTCTGCTTTCTGTCCAACGCGCGGAGGATCGGTGTGGTGAGATAATCCGGATTTTTAATTTTTGCTGTCTGCATCAGAAAGCTTCTTTTGTAAAGCTCCTGACATTATCAGCTCTTAGTCATTAAAGTGTGGCTTGCCACGGGGGTTAAGGAAAGGGGATTGCAAAAGGGGGGAAAACTCAAGGGGGGAACCCCCTTGTGGTTTCCACCTTTTGACTCACCAAAGCAGAAATACTGATGAAGTTTGCCCCAGTATATTAAAGCAGAAAAACGGAACTCTTTTATCTCCCCAAAACGGAGATGCCGGTTTCACTGATTCAGATTTACCATCAGTTAACATAAAAAAGGAGATGATTTTATGATAGAATTTATTCTTGGACGAAGCGGAAGCGGAAAAAGCGAGCTGATTTTCAAGGCTGTATCAGAGCTGGAGGAAAGCAGCGAAGCCATACTGATTGTACCTGAGCAAAGCTCCTTCTATAATGAAAAGCAGCTTTTGTCACGGCTCGGGGAAAGAAAGGTCAGAAATATCCAGGTGCTGAGCTTCCGCAGGCTTTGCAGCAATATCCTTGAACAGTATAAGGGCAGGAGCGGAAAGCGTATCAGTGACGGCGTAAAGGCTGTGCTGATGAATCTTGCGATAGAGAATGCGCCTGCTGAGGGCGGAGAGCTGGAGCTGTACTGTAAAAAGGCCAGAGGCGGGATAAAAAAGACCGTTGAGCTTATCGACCCGATGCTTGTAGCGGTCAATGAATATAAAATGTGCATGATAACACCGGAACAGCTTTTTGAAGCCGCAAAAAGGGTGGAAAGCCGTGTGCTTGCATCGAAGCTGAGGGACAGCGCAAGAATTTACGCAGCCTATAATGCGATACTGGGAAACGCCTATGAAGACCCGGACGATGATCTTGTGAGGCTTTATGATATACTCGGGGATCACCGCTATTTTGAGGGAAAGACGGTGCTTATTGATTCCTTCACCGGCTTTTCCGCGCAGGAGATAAGGATTATCGAGCGCATTTTTGAGCAAAGCGAAAGCATATATATTTCCCTGTGCTGCGACAGAGATATACTTGGCAGGGAATCATCGGTATTTTCCGAGCCTGCGGATACATACAGAAGGCTTCTTCGCGCAGCGGATAAGACCGGTCATAGGATAAAGATAACTCAGCCGGAAAAAACAGGCATACGCTTCAGAAGTCCTGCGCTTGCCGCTGTGGAGGCGGGGCTGTTTTCATCCTTCAGATCAGGCATAGCGCCTGAAAAATGCAAAAATGACGGCTCAGTTGTCATATGCAGAGCGCTGGGTATATATGAAGAGATATCCTGGGTTGCAAGAAGGATATTCGAGCTTGTGCATGAGCAGGGCTATAAATATAACGAAATCGAGATAATCACAAGAGATCTTGATAAATATAAAAGCATCATCCGCACAGAGCTGCCAAAATACGGCATACCCTATTTTCTTTCTGAAAACGAGACGCTTGACGGAAAAAACCTTGTGCGTATGATAACCTCAGTTTTTGATGTCATTCACGGGGGCTATGATGCGGAATCGGTGATACGTCTTGCTAAATGCGGCTTTACCGGGCTGAGTGAATATGATACCTTTGAGCTTGAGGATTATGCGTTTATATGGAGCGTAAGGGGCAGCCGATGGAAGGAGCCCTTCACTATGTCGCCGGACGGCATCGGCAATGACAGAAGGCATGATGATAATGATAAGCGTCTTGAAAGGATCGAGGAGGCAAGGAAAAGGCTGATTGACCCTGTTATGCGCTTTGAAGCGGATATCAGAGGCTCTGAGGACGGCACACAGATGACCGCTGCGCTTTACAGATATATGGAAGCGGTGGGATGCAGCGCAGGCTTCAGGGAATATATAACCAGGCTTGAAAAAACAGCCGGCGGGAATATTGCGGAAAGAGAAGCCTCAGTCTGGGATAAGCTTATGGGTATACTTGACAGCCTTTATGATGTGCTGTCCGGGAAAAGGATCGACAGCAGATCATATCTGGAGCTTCTGCGGGTGTATATAAGAAAGACCCCGGTGGGGGATATCCCGCGCACCGTCAGCAGCGTTACCGCAGGCGTTGCGGGAAGCATCAGAAGCGAAGCGCCGAGAGCGGTCTTTGCGATAGGCTGCAACGAAGGAGAATTTCCAATGTATCCGGGGGCTGTGGGTATCTTCACGGACAGCGAAAGAAGACTGCTTCGTGAGGAATGTCCTGCGGATAAGCAGCTGCCGCTTTATGAGGGTATTTTCGCAAACTCCCTCAAGGAAAAATATAATGTATACGCAGCCTTCAGCGCGCCCTCTGAAAAGCTTTTTGTCAGCTATCATACACAGAACGCAGCCGGAGCCTCCAGCGAGCCGTCTGCGGCGATAAGCGAGCTGCTTGCCATTCTTCCCGATACAGTGGTGACATCGGACAGAACGGATGAGGGTAAGCTTTTCAGTGAAAGACAATGCTTTGATCTATGCGCAGTGAACTGGAAGGAAAAAACACCGGAAAGCGAAGCTCTCAGGCAGTATTTTCTTGAAAAGCCGAAATACCGTGACCGCGCAATGGCTATCAGCCGCTTTGCTGAGAAAGAGCCCTTTTCGATGCATGACCACAGGATGATAAACAGGCTGTTCGGTTCGCCCATGCGTCTTTCAAGCACAAAGCTGGATCAGTTTGCAGCCTGCAAATTTGCATATTACTGCAAATTCGGCATAGAGGTCTATCCCCTGCGCAAGGCATCCATGGACAGCGGACTTTACGGAACAGCCATGCATTATATCTTTGAACAGATGCTCAGGGAGCATAAGATTGAGGAATTTATCACCTTTGACGATGACCGGCTGAAAGAGGAAATAAAAAAATATCTCGACCGGTATGTCAGCACTCTCGGCAATGAACAGGAAAGAACAAACCGCTTCACAGCCCTTTGCATGAGGATAAGAAGAAACGCCTTCAAAACACTCAGAAGGATGCGCCTGCAGTTTATGCATGATAAATTCCGTCCGGAGGATTTCGAGCTGCGTATCGGAGCGGATGACGACGGCGGCATACCTGCGTATGAGCTGGAGCTGCCCACAGGGGAAAGACTTATTGTAAGCGGCTTTGTGGACAGAGTTGATACTATTACCATCGGAAACGATAAGTATATCAGGATCATTGATTATAAAACGGGAAATGATGTTTTCAAGCTGGGAAATATCGCAAACGGCATGAAGCTCCAGATGCTTCTGTACCTTTCGGCGATTATGAAAAACGGCGCGAAAAAATATTCGGAGGGTAAGAGAATGCTCCCTGCCGGAGTTCTATATGTACCCTCGACTGCAAAGACGAGCGCAGCTGTCTCAAATGATCCATCAGCCCTTTCGCAGTCATATGAAAAGGAAAATAAAAACTTCCGCATGAACGGGCTTCTGCTTGCAGAGAAGGATATACTGGAGCTGATGGAAAGCGGTCTGGAGGGAAATTTCATTCCTGCAAATGTCAATAAAAGACCGCCCTATGACCTCAGCTCAAGAAGCAGCGTGGTCACAAACGAACAGTTTGAGCTGATCTTCAGATATATAGATCATTGTCTAAAAGCAATGGGAACGGAGCTTTATTCAGGAAATATCGAAGCCTATCCTGAAAAGCAGGCGTGTCAGTTCTGCGATTATAAGAGCGTCTGCCGCTTTGAAACAGGCGATAAGGTGCGGGAGCTTCATTCCATGGAGATGAAGGAGGCACTGAGCCTGATGGAGGAGACAGACAGCGGAGAGGAGGATAACGATGGCTGAAGGATTTAAACCGACCCCGGCGCAGCTGGATGCGATGCGCGCCCACGGGGGACAGATAACCGTTTCAGCGGCGGCAGGCTCGGGAAAGACAAGAGTTCTTGTGCAGCGGGTGATAAAGCTTCTGACAGAGGATATGATACCTGCGGATAAGCTGCTGATACTGACCTTTACCAATACAGCGGCAGCCGAAATGAAAACCAGGATATCGAAAGCCATAGATCATCTTATCGCAGATGACCCGGGCAATGATTTCTACCGCCGCCAGCAGCTTCTGCTTGGCTGCGCCGATATATGCACCATCGACAGCTATTGCAGCAGGGTGGTCAGGGAGAACTTTTTCCGTCTTGGCATAAGCCGTGATTACCGTGTAGGCAGCGATACGGAGCTGCACGAGCTGAGAAGGCGCATAATGTCCGATATAATAGAGCAGTTCTACCGCAGCGGCAGGGATGACGACCCGGAGCAGCAGAAGCTGCATGAGGATTTCGAGACCCTGAGCCTGCTGCTGACAGATTCAAAGCTCGACAGCGATCTTGAAACAAATCTGCTGCTTGCATATGATAAATACTGCGCCCATGCATTCCCGGATCAGTGGATGGATAAATGCGTCAGCCGTTATCTTCCCGATCAGGATATCAATGAAAACGAATGTGCAAAATATCTGATGCACAGACTGAGGAATTATTTTGAAAAGCTGAGATCGACCTTTGAAAATGCGCAGCAGTACAGGGCACATATCGAGGAGCAGTATTCCCTTACAAAAAAGAAAAGCTATGGGGCAGTGCTGGATGCATTTGACAGCTATGAATATTTCCTCACCGGGCTTGAGGAGCTTTACAGCGAGCAGGAGCTTGATATTTCCGCCGCCGCTTCAATAATAAACGATTTCAGTAAGGTGCGTATTTCCACAGGCGCGTCAAAGGATATGGAGCTGAAAACGGCAGCCTCGCTTCTGGGAAAATTTGCGGATATCGTCGAAAATGACATCAGGGAATACGCTTTGTTTTCGGATGAGATGATGAAAAGAGGAAATGAAAAGACCCTTCCTGTTATCAGATGCCTGAAAAGGGTGCTTGAGGAATTTGACACGAACTTTTTCAGGGCGAAAACAGAAAAGGGCATACTTGATTTTTCCGACCTTGAAAGACTGATGCTCCGAATGCTTTATGAAAAGGATGAAAAAAGCGGAGAATATGTCCGCACGGAATTTGCCTGTGAGCTGTCAAAGCAGTATGAGCAGATAATGATAGATGAATACCAGGATACCAATGATATCCAGGAAAGCATTTTCAAGGCTATTTCCAGAGATGAAAAGAATCTGTTTGTTGTCGGCGATGTAAAGCAGAGCATTTACCGTTTCAGAAATGCCGAGCCGGGACTTTTCAAAGCCCGCTGCGAAAAGGGAAAGCTTTACGACAGGGATAACCCGGAATTTCCTGCGCTTATCGTGCTTGACCGGAATTTCCGCAGCCGCAGGGGTATCATAGACGGAGCAAACTATGTATTCGGACTTATCATGTCGGAAAAGTCGGGACAGATCGAATATGATAATACCCAGCGTCTTGCAGCCGGAGCGGATTATCCCGAAAAAAGCAGCAGCGAGCCTGATACGGAGATACATTATATCGAATATAAAAAGGCGCCTTCATCCGACAGTGATGATGAAAGCATAGATAACCTCAATATAGCAGAGGGCATTTACTGCGCAAGGCTTATAAAGAAAATGATAAGCGAGGGCATGACCGTATATGATAACGGCAAAACAAGACCTGCGGGCTACGGAGATTTCTGCATACTTCTGCGCGCTGTAAGAAATAAGGCTCATATCTATTCCCAGCAGCTGGAAAAAGCCGGAATACCCTCCTGCACCGATACGGAATACGACCTTCTTGATAAATACGAGATAAGAGCGGCGGTTTCATATCTGAGGATACTCAGCAATCCGCTGTCGGATGTGGATATGGCAGCAGCATTGATGTGCCCTGTTTTCGGCTTCACACCGGATGAGCTTGCTGAATTAAAGGAGCAGAAGGGCAGACGCTATTATAAAAAGCTTATGGGCAAATCAAAGGATGATGACGCTCTGGGCAGGAAATGCCTTGATTTCATTTCCCTCATGCGTTATTTCCGCACTCTCGCAGTGACCTGTCCGTGTGACAGGCTGATAGAGCTTGTATTTGAAAAGACCGGCTTTGTCAGCGCAGTGAGCGCAATGAAGGATCCTCAGCAGCGCATAGGCAATCTCCGCCGCTTCATACGCTTTGCAGCAGATTATGAAAACAGCACAAGCGGCGGTCTGAACGGCTTTGTGCGCCATATCAGATACCTGACAGAAACGGGCAGCGGCATCAATGTCAGGGACAGCGTTCCTGCTAACGCCGTAAGGATAATGACGATCCATCATTCAAAGGGACTTGAATTTCCCATCTGTATACTTGCAGGCTCCAGAACCAATAAAAAGAGCTATTTTGAAAAGATCAATTTCCATCCGGAATTAGGCATAGGAATGCGCGCCCTTGAGGGTGAAAACATGCTGGATTATAATACCCTGCAGTATACGGCTATCCATGCGGCAAATGAGGAAGAGGAAAAAAGCGAACAGATGCGTGTGCTTTATGTCGCAATGACAAGAGCAAAGGAAAAGCTTGTGGTGCTGTCCACCTTCTCCTCAAAGAGTGAATACGATGAAAATGAAGAAGAGGAAGAAATCTGCATGGAATTCAGGAAATACCTTTACGGTATTGCTGAAAAATGCACCCTTGACGAAAGGGGAAGATTCACGCCCTATGAGATAATGTCATGCCAGAATTATTCCGACTGGCTGACCATGTGCCTGCTTGTGAACGGAAAGCAGAAGCGTATCAGAGAATATATCGCAGATGAAACAGACACAGACGCTGAGAGCCTTCCCGTAATAGAAAATGCGCCGGATATCGGCTTTGTATATTATAAGCTCAATGCAGAAAAAGCAGATGAAAGCGAGCTTAAAGAAAGCGTTCAGCCATCTCCTGAAATGCTCAGACAGCTTGAGGATATATATGACGAGGAAAGCGAAATCATCAGCGCAAGGATACCTTCAAAGGTGTCAGCCTCAATGCTTGCCCACAGAGGCATAGCGCCTGAATATTTAGCCGCTTCCAGACCTGCATTTGCGCGCAAGGGCAGGGTATCGCCTACCGAAAGAGGAACTGCTACCCATGAATTTTTGCAGTTTGCCGATCTGAAAAGGCTGTACGAGCTGGGAGCGGACGGCAGCCTTGAAGAGGAAAAGCAGCGTATCATAG
Source organism: uncultured Eubacteriales bacterium (assembly GCA_900319255.1). GTDB lineage: Bacteria > Bacillota > Clostridia > Oscillospirales > Acutalibacteraceae > UBA1213. Next base: position 2,008 of record ONNU01000038.1, on the reverse strand, counting down.
ACAGCGGCATGATGAGTGCAGAGCAGACGGAGCTTGTGATAGATAAAAATATCAGCAGCTTCATCAGAACCCCGCTTTTTGAAAGAATGGTCAATTCCCTCAGACTGTACAGGGAATACCGCTTTACTGTACGCATCCCGGCAGCTCTTGCCCTTGCAAATGATAAGGAGCTGAGGGATAAGCTGAAAGAAAGCGGAGAGGAATACAGCCCCGTGATGCAGGGAGCCATCGACTGTATATTTGAAGAGGATGACGGAATGGTCATTGTGGATTATAAAACGGATGCTGTCAAGGAGGCGCAGGAGCTGAACAGAAGATATGCGTTACAGCTGAGGCTTTATAAAGAAGCGGCGGAGATGCTGTTTGATAAGCCGGTGAAGCAGTGTTATCTGTATTCGCTGCATTGTGGAGAAGCGGTGCTGGCAGAGTGAAGCAGAGAAGGGTAAAGGTTTCAGATTTTACGATATTGTCCCCAGACTCCCCGCGCCGAATACTCCCTGCGGCGTAGCCCCGATAATAACCGTTTCCCCGATCAGCACAGAGGTAGATACCCTTTCGCTTTCAGTCCCGGAGGGAGTAAGTACGCTAAGCTGTACATCTATCCTCAGCGACAGCTTATGTACCGTCTGATTGATACCCCCGCTTTCAAAGCTTTCCTCAAAATCACTGTCAGCAGTGCCGGAAAGGGAAATATATACGGGTATCTCAGGACCCACAGCTCCGAAAAGCTCCCCTCCGAACAGCAGACCTGCGGGAATGTTTATTCTTTCGTGAGAAAGCCCCCTCAGCGCATCCTGAGCGCTCAGAGTAATACGGTGCTTCAGCTCATTTGCGGCGGCGGTGTTAGTGCTGACAGAACGCAGCAGACCTTCGTCGGAGGAAGTCACCGATTCAAGCTCGGGGATATCGTATTCCCGGAGAACCTCAGCAGCCGCCCGGTTAACGGCAGTGACCGCAAAGCCCTTTGCCTGTACCGAAGCCACCGATGCGACCACCGGCTTGACCCGCCATTCGATAAAAGCGGCTGATAAAAAGATCAAAACGCAAATAATAAGCAGACAGCGAAGGATAATTCTTTTCCGCTGTCTGCTGTTTTTTATTTTCATATGCAACCCTCCCGTAATATCATACTGCAAAAGCCGTTATGGTGTTACCGCCGGGATGAATAAAGGCATGAAAAAAACAGGCTGCCTGCAAATCGGGACAGCCTGTGTAAGTGGATAGTGAGCAAGTGTGTATTAAATTATCTTTGTCTGCCTCTGGCTTTTTTGTTGTCTGAAATAACCGTAGTGATGATAAACAGCAGAGTTGTAAGCAGCCATATTCCGATAAACACCCATTTGAGGGAGGTGATACCGGAAGCGAGATCAGCATCTCCTTCTGAAAAATATGGCATGACATTGACAATCCTAAGAAGCAGGATATTTTCGATAACATTGAAAATGAAAGCCATCAGTCCTGAAAAAGCGGAAGCTCTGAAGAGAAGATAATGCTTATCATTTTTTGAATAGAATGTCATGGGGAGCGTGACGCAGAAAACAGCCGCAAAAAAGGCGAGTATAAAATCAATAACATAAAAGCGTGTAAGCTCAGCGGTTCTGTCGCCGTTATAATGGGAAAGCACGGTCATGACATTATCGGCAGTATAGGAAAAGCGGAAATCAAAAAATCCGAAATCATATGTAGCCGCCTTTACAGCAGGATAACCGAAAGGTGTGAACAGCAGCACAGCCGCCGTAATAAATGTCAGAACAAGGCTGACCGGTAAAATGATTCTCAGCGGTTTTATTAATTTTTTCATAGCGAATACCTTCCTTGAAATTATAAACGATCCATATACAGGCAGTGCCGGAAACACCTGTACCTGTTTCATTGTATAGTTTAAGTATACATTATTCCCATCGGCATGTCAACCGCCCCGCCGCCGGCAGCGTCGACGCTGCACCCAAAATCGCGGGGGCAGTTTCGGACAAAGCGTTACTTTCGTTCCCGCGTGTTATAGTTGAAT
>ONNU01000250.1 GCA_900319255.1 uncultured Eubacteriales bacterium | reverse complement strand
TTCTGCTTTGGTGGGTCAAAAGGTGGAAACCACAAGGGGTTCCCCCTTGAGTTTTCCCCCTTTTGGAATCCCCTTTCCTTATCCCCTTGCAAGCCAGGCTTCAACAGCTAAGATTTGGTTTAAAGCTTATCTGAAAATGCACTCTTTTGGTGAATATAATAATTCTGATTAATGTATAAAACTATTCATAAATACAGTAGTTTTTTATATTTTCACCGTTGAGTTTCACGGATTCAGGTCTATGCCATAGAAAATACAGCGGTCACTGTCATTTCGCCGTTATTTATTCCGGCATAGATATCGCCTTCCATTTTTCTCATAAGCGTGCGGCAGATATACAGTCCAAGACCGCTGCCGCTCTGGGAGCCTGTATTTGATCCCCGCCAGAAGCTGTCGAATATATGCGGAAGCTCGCTGTCAGATAAAGTGCAGCCGCTGTTTGATATATGTATCAGCTGACAGTTTTCATCTTTTGAAAAGGAAATGGCTATACGTTTCCCATCGCCGTATTTGACAGCGTTTTCTATGATATTCTGGATAACTTCAAGGGAACGCTCATTATCGCCGCAGATAAGACAATCCGGCTGCTCTTCAATTATAAATTCGGTTTTCAGCAATTTCAATTTTTCGCTGTAGAAGCTCCTGACATTCCCTATAAGTCCGGAAAGATAGAATTCACTGTTATTTACATCAAGGCTGAGAAATTCTTCGCTTTCGGTTTTTGCGATATCGTCTACATATCTTCGTATTTCCTCGCATTTGGAATGGATATTTACCGATATTTCTTTTTTCTTCTCTTCATCTTTATATAATCCCTTTTCAAGCGCTTTGGCATATAATTCTATAACGCCCAGCGGGGTCTTTATATCATGGGAAAGAGCAAGCACCATCGTATTGTTCTGCTTTTTCAGTTCAAGCTCCTCTGCTCTTTGCTTTTCAAGCTTTTCCCTCAGAAGATCAAGCCCCCAGAGAAATTTCCCGAAATAGCCGCTTTTCTGTTCTTTTAACGGTTTTGTCAGATTGCCCTTTGCAAGTTCCGTAGGGTAATCGCTGAGCTTTTCAAAAGGTCGGATGATGCCGAAATAAATATATATCATAAGCCCTATAACAAACAAGCTCATAATGCCGAAGCACAAGCAAAAAATTATCAGCTCGTTTTTGTTTTCGTGATGATATGTATAATCAAAACGGTACAGCCCGCCGTTTATCCTTTTTATTAGATAATCGCTGTTTGTGGTCTCTATATTCCCGGAGATCCTTTCAACATTGGTAATGTAGGTATAATCCCCGATGGAATAGCTTTCATTGTTTTCGATTTTTCTTGCTATTCTTTCCGCTTCAACGCGATAAGGGTGACCGCTGTCACACTTATCACTCATATTCAGAATTACCGTTGATGATACAAGCAAAGCTGCAAGCGCAGCGATCACTGTTATCAGAAGTCTGATATAACTTTTCATAGCTTACCCCTTATGGATCATAACGATAGCCCACACCCCATACTGTGAGGATATGCGCCGGCTTTTTGGGATCGTCCTCTATTTTCTGACGCAGCCATTTGATATGTACTGTCAGTGTCTGAGGCTCTGAAAAGCTGTCAAAGCCCCATATTTTATTGAATATCATATCTTTGCTCAGGGTCTTTCCGCTGTTTTCCATCAGCAGGCACAAAAGATCAAATTCCTTCTGGTTCAGGTCTATGCTCTTTTCGCCTTTATATACGGTTCTTTTGCTTTTGTTCAGCTTCAGGGATCCGTCTGAGATGATCTCGGAATTATATCTTCTTGCAAATATGCCCTTTATCTTTGCGAGAAGAATATCTATATCATAGGGCTTTTCTATATAATCATCTGCGCCGAGGATCAGTCCGTTGAGCTTATCGTTTTTCTCTGTTTTTGCGCTTACTATGATTATCGGAGTGTTGGAGCTTTCCCGTATCTTACGGCATACCCCAAAGCCGTCAAGCCCGGGAAGCATGACATCAAGAATAACAAGACGCGCGGTCTCCTTTTCAAAAAAGCTTAAAGCATCCTCACCGCTTGTGAAATGCGCTGTGCTGTAGCCTTCCGCATTGATAAAGTCACACAGCAGCCCTGCCATTTCCATGTTATCCTCAACTACAATAATATCCGTCACTTCTCAACACTCCACTCTTTTACCAGCCCATTTCAAGCAGCCAGTTATTAAGTCCCCGCTCACGTCTGCGGATATCGCTTTCAGTATTATTATACTCGCCTTTTATATTTCCGTCAACTATATACAATACTCTTGTGCAGCGGGCAGCGACCTTGGCGTCATGTGTTACAAGCATTATCGTTGTACCCTCAGCGTTAATCTTTGAAAGCTCCTCCATTACCTCATCAGAGCTTGAACGGTTAAGCGCTCCTGTGGGCTCGTCGGCAAATATCATTTTCGGCTTGTTTATCATACTGCGGCAGATACAAGCTCTCTGGAGCTGACCGCCTGATACCTCGTTGATATCATTATCGGCGATCTCTATTATACCCAGCTTGTGCATAAGCTCACGGCAGTATTCAAGCTTTTCCTTTGAATTCATGGGGTTGTTTTTTGACTGACGGGCAGGCAGCAGGATATTATCCATTACAGAGAGATTTTTCAGCATATACATCTGCTGGAAAATAAATCCCATTTCATCAAGGCGAAGCTCCGCAAGGTCATTGGGTCTGAGCTTTGAAATATCCTTGCCGCCGAATTCGACCTCGCCGGCTGTCATACTGTCCATTCCGGAAACTGTATAAAGAAGGGTGGATTTTCCCGAACCGGAGGGTCCCATCACTGCGACCATCTCTCCCTCGTTGACGGAAAAGCTGACATTCCTCAGAACATTATTCTGTCTTTTGTTTATTACATAGGTCTTGCAAAGGTCTTTTACTTCAAGTATCTTTTTCATAATAATTACCTCACTCTATGTTATTTACTTCTCTGGAAGAAATGCTTCTGATACCCAGCGCGCTTATCATTGATGCAAGCACAGTTACTGCAAATACTGCAAGGGGATAAATTATATACGCTTCTAATATATTTGTATCGAATACAATGTATTTTGCTCCCATTGTTCTGAAAATACCCCCGACTGCAAGCTGACTGAGCGGGTCTGTCAGCAGTACGGCAATCACCACAGCCGCAGCCATCAGCAGCGCGATCCTTATGGTCTGCCATGCTATAAGCGTATGATTTGTGAAGCCCATCGCTTTCATCAGCGCGATCTCGCCGCGCTCTTTTGTCAGGAAGGATTTTTCCATCAGAACAACTACAAGTATATTTATTACCATTACAACAAGAATGATAAAATCCTTCGTGCCGCCCATGGTGCCGGCTACACCGCCTATGGAATAATCAAGATATTCGCCGGAGGTGCGGGGCTTATAATCCGGATAAAGCTCCTTTATTTTTTCGTATCTTTCACTGCGCTGTGCATCGGAGGGAGTGTCCGTGTATCTGATCTGATAGCTGAAATATCCCAGCGCTCTGGAATAATCCATTTCAAGCTTTTCGCTTAAACGTATACCCTCGCCCATATTATTCATAGACTGATACAGCGCTGTTATTAAAAATCTTTCATTTTCACCGCCTGTTTTTACGGTAATGGTGTCCCCTATTTTCACATTCAGCTTTTCGGCTGTTATATATGTAATAGCTACCTCATTGGTGCTTTCAGGAGGCGTTCCTTCAATATAGGCATACTGATCGGTGGTCGTGCCCGATCCGATGAAAACAAGGGACATTGTATTAATCTCGCCGTTCTGCACGGAAAATTTGAATAATGTCTCGGCAAAGCATTCGGCAGGAATATCATTATCTGCAAGCGTCTTTTCCATTTCTTCAAGATACTGCGCTCTGAGCTTCTGACCATCAGGGTGATTATATTTATCTATACATTCCTTATCCTCAAGGGTTACATCACAATCTGCCATTGAAAACCACGCCAGAAGCTTAGGGCTTTGCAGCGTTGACATGGTATTGACAATAATAGTTATCATCAGTATTCCCACGATAAAGGTCACTGTCATTACCGCAAAATGTCTGAAGCCGCTGAAAATATCATTGACTGCCATAAAAAATACCGGTCTGGAATGGCTTTTTGAAAGACTGAATAATCCTTTTTTCTTGTAGCGCTTTCCGCTTTCGCCGTTTCTGATCGCATCCACCGGGGTGAATTTTTTTACCTTTCCCGTGCTCATGCGGCAGAAAAATGCGATTATCAGTACCACAGCCGCTGAACAGATCAGGTTTACAAGAATACTGTTTTCTTCCCCTGCAACAATATTTTTCGAGGACTGGGCTTTCATCATTTCTCCGAAGGGCAATCCCGCAAAAAAGCCCATTACAGCGCCGGCTGCCGCCATTGCAAGATATTTGACCATATACAGGGTCTGTATCTTACCGTTTCTGATACCGATGGCTTTCATAACGCCTATTTCACGGTATTCCTCGCTGATGGTAAAGCCTATTGTGAATTTCAGCAGAACCAGTGAAATGATTATCAGACATATACTTACTATCAGAAATACGCCTGCTGTTATCATATCCATTATGTAAGTCAGCTTTATTACATCTCTTGTGCCGGTGAAGGCTATTCCGTCAATACTGCTGACGGTGTTTTCGACCTTGCTCACGTCACTCGCTGCGATATTCAGGATAACGCCCTTATACATTTCATACTTATCTTCTGTGCTGTTCTGTACAAACTTATCAAATTCATTACGGCTGATGATAAATCTCGGTGTTCCCATCATTTCTGAGCCGAAAAGAACATCCAGCACCGTTCCTTTTATTGTGAATTCTCCTGTATATCCGCCGGTGGTTATTCTGATCTTATCACCCACTGAAATATTATTCTTTTCAAGAAAGCTGTTCTTTACAAATATCTCGCCGTCATTTACCTGAGTCAGCTCATTTTTATCCGAGTCAAAAATTTTTATGCATATATCGTCTACGCTGTTAAGCACGCCGTTTGCTGATATCTGCGCTGTTTTTCCTTTATATTTTATGGAGTTTTCGTTCAGGTAAAAGATCTTCTCACTCTTTACCGAGCTTACACAGTCAAGAGCATTCAGCTTTTCTATTACTTCCTCTCCTGACTTCAAGCCCAGTGTCGCTGCAAAATAATCCTCTGCGCCCGAAATATCAAGGAATTTATCCGTTGCCGACATAACAGACATCATTGTATTAACGCTGGACGATACAAACATGACTGACAGTATCATAAATATGAGAAGTATGGTATTCATGGTTTTCTTTCTTTTCAGGTCACGCTTCAATATTCCGAAATACATATTGTTCCCTCCTGTATTTATTGTAATTGTATTATAACAGGGGAATTATTAAAAAATCATTAAATAATTTAATAATTCCTGAATCTGTGAAGCTGACATCTCCGCTGCGTGTTGGAAATGGAATACGATGTTCTGCTTCAATGCCCTGAGCCATGCTTCATTGGCATTTCTACTTTGGTGAGTCAAAAGGTGGAAACCACAAGGGGTTCCCCCTTGAGTTTTCCCACTTTTGGAATCCCCTTTCCTTAACCCCTGTAGAAAGCCAGGTTCTATCGGATAAGAGTTGGTATTGTCAGGAGCTAAAAAAACTATCTGATACAGATAGCAAAAATCCGGATTGCCTCACCACACCGATCCTCCGCGCGTTGGACAGAAAG
>ONNU01000141.1 GCA_900319255.1 uncultured Eubacteriales bacterium | reverse complement strand
TCATTCTTGATACGGTATGTTGAGTAGCCCTTGTCTTTCAGAGCTTGAAGCACATTTATTTTATATACCATTCCCATTCAATCACCTCCCTCATATTTCTTTACCCATTGTAACATAGAATATGAACGAATACAAGTCTATAATTTGAACAAAGCATCATAAAAATATAACCGAATGTTCGTTCAGGTTGTATATTGAATATGAACGATATATCGGTTATAATAGTAACTGTAAGGAAATGATAAAACCTTACGGAGAGACCAACTATAAAAAGTCAATAGGAAAATCAAAAAAATCAGATTTTTTTGATATGAATAGAGATGAATAAATATGCAACAGCAAAAGACCTGACGCAAGCCAAGTCTAAGTAAAAAATATTCACCGATAAAAAATAATCATTGAATTTTATATGTAGTGTTGTTTTTTAGAACAGTAAAAACAATATTGCACATTTTACGAGCAACAGCTCCAATGGCTGTATAGCTAAAAAAAGCACGCACACTCCAAAACCGCGGTGAGCGCGTCAGCGCGAGCCATCGAAGGCGAAGCCTTCTGTCAAGCCCTTCTGCCCCGCGATTTTGGGTGCAGCGTCGACGCTGCCCGGCGCGATATTGACAAAAGGGAAGGGAAAGGGTATACTTTATATAGTTAAGCGATTTACCGGGACGGAAAACGGTGCGGAAAAATCTGAAAGGGTGTGGACAGGATATGACTTTGAAGGAAATTGCAGAACTGGCAGGGGTCAGTGTGGCTTCTGTGTCAAATGTTATCAATGGAAATTTTAATAAGGTATCCAGGGAAACAAGAGAACGGATCGAGAAAATTATCGCTGAAAATGATTATCACCCCAATGCGGCGGCTCGTATTCTTTCAACTCAGAAAAGCAGGATCATTATTCTCGTTCTGCCGCATATCGGAGCGTATTTTACCTTTAACAGCAACCCGTATTACGGCGATCTGGTGGCTGAGATCGAAAAATATCTGCGTGAAAGGGATTACTGCCTGATGGTGCGATGTGTGGATAACTGCTCGGAGATCGTACCTGTGATCTCCTCGTGGAATGCTGACGGCGCGATCTTTGCGGGGGTCTCGTCTGATGAGATAAAAGAGATCAGAAGCAACCTCCATTGCCCGGCTGTCTTTATCGACTCCTACTGCGAGGAGGAGGGCGTTGCCTGCGTGGGTATCAATGATTACCGGGGCGGATATATGTCCGCTATCCATCTGCTTAATAACGGTCATACAAATATCGCTTTCGCAGCGCCGAAAATAGGCGGGGAGGGCGTTATCCATGAGCGTTTTATGGGCTTTTGCGATGCCTGCCGTGAACGGGGCGTCAGCATTTCCGGAGAGGATATCTTTGAGGTGGATGCGATACTCAGCAACAGTATCGTCGCCGGTCAGGATATCGCCTTTGCGCCGAAAAAATATACGGCGGTCTCCGTTATGTCAGATGTGTCAGCCTGCGGTATTATAACCGGTCTTGCAAGAGCCGGCGTGAGAGTGCCGGAGGATATCTCTGTCGTGGGCTTTGATAACCTTTCAATGAGCAAAATGATGGTTCCCAGACTTACTACCATCTCCCAGAATATCGAATGGAAAGCGCGCAGGGCAGGCGATCTCCTTTTTGAAATGATTACTACCGGAGCAAGCCTCACCGTTTGCGAACAGCTTTCTCCTGAACTGGAGGACAGGGATACGGTTAAAAATATTGTTGTATAAAAAATGAATGTAATCGGTTTTCAATTTTCTTCTACGGAAAAAGCGGGTGCGCCTGCTTTTTCCGTTTTTTACTGCCCTGACTTTGTTAAATCTGTACGAGAAAAATAATGCAGGTTTGTCAATGCCTACAAATATGAGATTTTTTAATAAAAGTATTGACTTTTTGATGCAGGAATAGTATTATTAGTTAAACGGTTAACCAACAGTCCCGAAGCGAAAATCACGGGCATTGTTACACCGGAGGTTGGTATAGTTTTACTAATAAACAAAGAAAGGACGATCACTATGAATGCACGCATCAAAAAACTACTCGCTTGTACAACACTGACCGCAGCATTACTGGTACAATCTGTTCTGGGGGGAACGGCAGCTATGGCTCTGGACAATTCGCCAGTGGAAAATGTTTATGAGAACGGACTGACTCAGACGGTCGAGGGCGGAACGATCCTCCATTGCTGGTGCTGGAATTTCAATACCATCAGGGAAAATCTTCCCGAGATCGCTGCTTCCGGATTTTCTGCGATCCAGACATCTCCGATCTGCGAAGTAAATAACGGCGGCGATGGTTCACTTACGATCTCCGGCGGAGATAACTGGTGGTGGCATTATCAGCCCACCGATTATAAGCTCGGAAATTATCAGCTGGGTACTATTGATGAATTCAAGGCTCTTTGTGAAGAAGCCCACAGCTACGGAATAAAGGTCATCGTAGACTCGGTTCTGAATCATACCACCGCATATTATGACAAGATCTCCGATAATATCAAGGAGCTTCCCGGCGGCGCTTTCCATCCCATGGGCGATGAAAGAGAAGAGGGACAGAACTGGTCAGAGGTAGACAGATATGAGGAAACCCAGTATGACCTGAGCGGACTTTACGATCTTAATACTCAGAATAAGGCTGTGCAGAATTATATTCTCGATTTCCTTAAAGAATGTGTAGACAGCGGCGCAGACGGTTTCCGCTTCGATGCCGCAAAGCTTATCGAGCTTCCCGATGATACCTCTGAGAAATACGGCAATGATTTCGCCGGAGATTTCTGGCCGACAGTCCTCCAGAACGGAGCATATTTCCAGTACGGCGAAGTCCTTCAGGAGGGCGGCGTACATGGCATAACCAAGGATCAGGCAGGATACGACGATAACGACAGCAGCCGTCTGTACGCGTATCAGAGCCAGACCTTTACTGATAAGGACGGAAATACGCATTACATGAATACCACTAACTCCTTCACAGGCTTGAGAGTAAGGGATGCCATAGCAAACCGTAATCTCACCGCAGATTATATTATGGATCCGGTACTTCCCGCAGGCGCTCACGCTGACAGAACGGTTACATGGGTAGAATCCCACGATAACTACTGCAATGACAGATCCTATAAGGAGCTTACTGAGGTACAGCAGGTAATTCAGGGCTGGGCAGCGATCGCAGCAAGAAAGGACGGAACCCCGCTCTTCTTTGACAGACCGATGAACAGCAATTCCCAGAATCCCTGGGGCGATAATAAGATAGGCCCTGCAGGCAGCAATATGTTCAAGGATTCACAGGTTGCAGCAGTCAACTTCTTCAGAAATGAAATGGGCGATACAGCTCAGAAGGCATTCAATCCCATCAGCGGAAACGACAGCGTGCTTCTTATCGAAAGAGGCGATGACAATAAGGGCTGCGTAATCATCAACGCAAGCGATGAGGATGTAGAGATCAGCGCAGATACAACAATGGATGACGGCAACAGAATGGCTGACGGCGAATACACAGATCAGGCTTTCCTGGGAACCTTCACAGTAAGCGACGGCATACTGACAGGTACTGTAAAGGCAGGCAAGGTCGCAGTAGTATACGCGCCTCAGACAGATGAAAGCAAAAGAGAAGTATTTGAATCAGCAGTAGATCTTTCAGCAGGCTCAGGCTACTTCCTTACCGATACACTTACAACAGACGTTACAGTAAGAAGCTGCGATTATGCAGAATATGAGGTAACAGTGGACGGCGATACCATTGGCTCAGGTCTGGTATCATCAGGCGATCAGATCGTAATAAGCGGTCTTGACCATGAGCAGACAGCAGTAGTAACGCTTACAGGCTATGATGATGAAGGAATAGCCCTTGCCAATGTAACAAAAGAGTACACAAGATGGGTAAAGAAGGATAACACCATCCTTTATATTGACCCTGAATCAAGACCCGAATGGGAGGACTTCTATGTATACATCTGGGGCACAGCAGAAAATGCAGGCTGGCCGGGAATCCAGATGGAAATGAATGAGGACGGACTGTATGAATATATTCTTCCGTATCAGTATGAAATGACGGGAGCGCTGGGAAATGTAATTTTCAATAACGCAAAGGGCGAGCAGTTTGACGCAGGCCCCATCAGACCCGGTCAGAAGAAGATCTACACTGCAGAGGGGACATGGGTAGATTATATTACTGAAGAACCTGAAGAAGAGGAAAGCTCAGAGCCGGAAGAGGAATCAGAGGAGGAGTCTGAGATCAGCGAGGAAGAAAGCTCCGAAACAGAGCCCGAAGCTTCAGAAACCTCCGAAGAAGAAACCGGCGATCCTGAGGACACCGAAAACGATCCTGTATCAGAAACCAGTGAGGATGACGACGAAGTAAGTACAGTTGAAACCGCTGAGACAAGCCAGACCACCAGCAACGATACCGATGAAGTAATCTACACAACAGACAGCGGCACAGCAGTAACAGAAGTCACACAGGACGCTCCGTACACCGGTGACAGCTCAGGCGCAGCATTAGCAGCGATCATTTCAATACTGTCCGCGGTTGGTGCAGCAGTGCTTATCAAGAAATACAGAAAATCACTCAAAAAATGATCCGCAAGTCAGTGTCAGCTGATAGACGCAGCAATAAACAGAATATTACCTCATAACTGTATACCAACCTGAAAAAGGGGCTGCCGCAAAAGAGAGTTTTGCGGCAGCCCCTTGTCATGCTTTT
>ONNU01000006.1 GCA_900319255.1 uncultured Eubacteriales bacterium | reverse complement strand
TTTTTTGTTAAAATTGTTGATTTTTTGTAGTAAAATATGTTATAATTAAATATATCATTATTTGTCGGAAGCTGGGCATAGAAAAAATGGAAGAATGTGCGGCTTGTTGAATTAAGGGGTGACAGAAATGTCAGATGAGATCAGGGTGATCGAAGAAAGAGAAGAGGAAAAGAAAATCGGGATCGAAGAGGAGCTTTCTCAGGAAGCAGAGCAGGCAGAGGAAGCGGAGCAGAATGATGAGGGTATCGAGGATATAACTAAGTCAAAGCTGACTCCTGAGGAACAAATAGATTTTCTGGAGAGAAAGCTGGAGAAGGCAGAGCTTGAGGCAACGGATAAGAGTATTGCTCTTATTGAAATGACTGCATCCAGGAATGCGCTGTACCGTTCGCTCCAGGAAACACAGATGCGTCTTGCCGAAACCATCGGACAGAGGGAAAGCGATATTGAAGCATATCAGAAGGAGCTTGATCTGCGGCTGAATGAAAAGCGTGTTCTTCAGGAGCAGAATGACGCTCTTGTTATCAAGGCAAAGCGTTATGACGAGCTGCAGGAAAGCCTTGTCAAGATCAAGATGAAGGCTGAGCTGAGAGCCCACGGAGTTATTGACGAAGCCCAGGAAAAGGCAATGGATACAATAAATCTCATCGAGGATATCGAAAAGGAGATCAAGCTTTTCAGAGAGGATCTGACCTATCTGCGCCGCGATATCAAGATCGGCACAGTAACGCTTGATGACAGACTTGAAAATATCTATCTGCGTCTTTGCAAAAATCTTGACAGACTTACGGAGATAAAGGAGAATTTCTATATCAAGAATTCTCTTCCGCTTGATGAGGACGACGATCCCCAGCTTGCAAAAAGCGGAGTTCCCACGTTGTCATATCCTCAGCTGAAGGATGAGGCTCAGCTCAGTGAAACAAATGAACAGGAATAAGCTTTTTCCTGTGGAATAAGCCAGAAAGATCGGCATCTGCTTCGGCGGATGCCTTTTTGACAGGAAGCAGAAAAACAAAGCTGAACTGCCGCATTATTTTTCAGCCGCCTGCATAGAATAATGCGGGGTGATATTGTGGAAAAGCTGAAAGCCTATTTATACTGCTCGGCAGCGTTAATCTGTGTATTCCTGTTCGGCGGGCTGCTTTACGCATCGTTTGAGCAGGATCAGAATATCCGTACAGCTTCGGCAGAGTCAGCGCCTGAGCCTGTGATAATCATAGACGCAGGACACGGCGGCGAGGACGGCGGGGCAGAGGATAACGGTGTTCTTGAAAAGGATGTTAATCTCGCCATAGCCCTGAAGCTGAGGGATATGCTGACGCTTTCGGGCTATAAGGTGAGGATGACAAGGGAAAGCGATATCTCGGTCTATGACAGCTCAGCCTCAACCGTGCGGGAAAAAAAGCTGTCCGATATGAAAAACCGCGCCGAGCTTATCAACAGCAGCGAAAACAATATTCTTGTCAGCATACATCAGAATAAATTCAGCCAGAGTAAATACAGCGGCGCCCAGATGTTTTATTCGGATAACCACCCGGAGAGCATGAAGCTTGCAGAAAGCATCCGCAAAAGCGTGACATCACTTCTGCAGCCCGGAAACAGCCGGGAGCTGAAAGCGGATAAAGGCTCCGTCTATATCCTGAAAAAAGCGCAGATCCCTGCGGTGATAGCAGAATGCGGCTTTCTGTCCAATCCGGAGGAGGCGAAGCTTCTGTCGGACGGGGAATATCAGGGAAAGATGGCATTTGCGATAATGTGCGGAGTGATGGATTTTTTAGCTGACAGGGAAGAAAATCAAAATCAGGAGCAGACATCCGGCGCTGCACCCGGAAAGCTATGATACCGCAGGAGTAATGCGTCAAAATCAGACGAAGTAAAAGTTTCGCCAGCCGTAAGACAGTGAAGAAATTCATTAATAAGACGATGACATCATTGACCGCAGAAGAGAGCTTCTGAACGGAAGAAGTCAAGGAGGAAAAAATGGCAGAAAAAATAAAATCAGTTTATATATGTTCGGAATGTGCATATGAAAGCGCAAAATGGTTCGGAAAATGTCCGGGCTGCGGACAGTGGAATACAATGAGCGAGGAGCTGAGGGAAAGCTTCAGCAAAAGCAGGACAGCGTCCGTTGTAAGGAGCCGTCCCACAGCAGAGCCTGTGCCCATCACGGAGATATCCACAGAGGATGAATTCCGCTATTTCACCGGCTCAAAGGAGCTGGACAGAGTTCTGGGGGGAGGCATTGTAAAAGGCTCGCTGGTGCTGCTCGGCGGCGACCCGGGCATAGGAAAATCCACCATCCTCCTGCAGATATGCAGCCATCTGGGAAAGATACTGAAAATACTCTATATCTCCGGCGAAGAATCCAGACGGCAGATAAAGCTCAGAGCAGCGCGTCTGGGAGTGAACTGTGAAAACCTGTTTATCCTGACCGAAACGGACGTACAGGCAGTTGCCGACAGGATACAGAGCGAAAAGCCCGACCTTGTGATGATAGATTCCATCCAGACGATGAATTTCAAGGAATTAAGCTCATCACCCGGAAGCGTCACGCAGGTAAGGGAATGTACAAATATCCTCATGCGCACATCAAAATCCCTTGATATCCCCTGTATAATCGTAGGTCATGTCAATAAGGACGGAGCCATCGCAGGGCCGAAGGTGCTGGAGCATATCGTGGATGCGGTGCTTTATTTCGAGGGTGATAAGCAGATGTCCTACAGGATACTGCGGGCTGTCAAAAACCGTTACGGCTCAACCAATGAAATAGGCGTTTTCTGCATGGGGGACAAGGGGCTTGCGGAGGTAGAGAATCCCTCCCTTATGCTTTTGTCCGGCAGACCAAAGAATGTCAGCGGAACCTGTGTAGCCTGTTCCATGGAGGGCAGCCGACCCATACTTGCGGAGATACAGGGGCTTGTCACAAATTCAGGCTACGGCAATGCAAGAAGAATGTCCACCGGCTTTGATTATAACCGCATGAGTATGCTGCTTGCTGTGCTTGAAAAGCGGTGCGGATATTATTTTTCAAGCCTTGACGCATATGTAAATGTCATCGGGGGACTGCGGCTTGATGAGCCTGCGGCTGATCTTGCGGTATCGCTTGCGCTGGTGAGCAGCCTGAAGGATATTGTTGTGCCGGAGGATCTTATGGCATTCGGCGAGGTGGGACTGACAGGCGAGATAAGAGCCGTAAGCCACGCAGCGCTGCGTGTGACCGAAGCCGCAAGACTTGGCTTCACCCGATGCATATTGCCCTGGCATAATATAAAAGGGCTGAATCTTCCGCAGGATGCCGGAATAGAGGTCATCGGCGTAAGAACCATAAGAGATGCTGTTCAGGCGCTGAATAGGTGAACAGAGGGTCATATAAAAGATAGGGGAGAGATGGGACGTTCCGGGAATGAGAGCGCCACCTTGCAGCGGCGCTCATTAACTGTCCCCCAGCCGCAAGGCAGTGAAGAAAGCTATTGATCCGATACTGCTCCCCGGTCAGGAGGATGCTTCTCATCACCTTATCGCCCCGCCTCATCAGTCAGCTCAGAGCCTGATGCAGAGCGAGCCTGTCGGAAACAGCGCTGCTGCGCGGGCAATCAGACAGCTTGCCGGGATTTTCCTCCAGCCTGTACATACAGCCCTTGCCCGAATGATCGTTGACAGAAGAGATACTGTCAAGACAGCATATACCGTCATGCTGAAAAACGCATCGGTCGCTGCATTTGATAATAGTCATAAATATCACCCGGGATTATTGTTCCCGGGAAAACACATAATATACAAAAAACGGAAAATACAAGGAGAAGCAAATGGAAAGAGAGATAGTAAAGGACATAATGTTCCTGAAAATGAGATCGGCGCCGGCAGGGCTTGCAGATAAGCAGACGGCGCTTGATCTGACAGACACCCTGAAAGCAAACAGCGCCCGCTGTGTAGGGCTTGCGGCGAATATGATCGGAGTGCGGAAGAGAATGATAATCGTACAGACCCCGCTTGCGCCGATAGTAATGCTGAACCCGAGAATAATATCCCACAGCGGAAAGAGCTACGAAGCCGAAGAAGGCTGTCTGTCGCTTGAAGGCACAAGGAAGGCGCTGCGGCACGAAACCATAGAGGTAGAATACTTCGATATGAGCATGAAGCGCCGCACAGGCACATATTCCGGCTTTACCGCCCAGATAATCCAGCACGAGATAGACCACTGCAACGGCATCATTATCTGAAAAAGCCAGCCGCAGACAGAAAACAGCATAAAAAGCAGATCCGGCATACCCACCGCCCGCAACAGGAAGTGAGTATGCCGGAATAATAATTTAAAGAATAAAGAATAGTGAATAACGAATAATACAGAAACGCCCATCGGACTTCATTCTTATTTTTTATTTATTCTTTATTATTTATTATTTGAGCCCCCGAGCTTGCGAGGG
>ONNU01000034.1 GCA_900319255.1 uncultured Eubacteriales bacterium | reverse complement strand
GCAGGCATGGAAAGCCATGCAGGTGTTGCAACAAAGATGTTTGAGGCTCTCTATGATGCTCACATCAATATCCGCATGATCTCCACAAGCGAGATCAAGGTATCAGTTCTTATCGACGAGGATAAGGCTGACGCAGCTGTAAAGGCTATCCACTCCAAGTTTTTTGACGAGGACTGATAACAGCCCAGACCTCAGCATAAAATTCCGGGACGTACTCAAAAAAAGGGTACGTCCTGTTTTTTCCATTCAGGAATTGAATTGCAGGCAACTTTTTTATTATCCCTCCCCGTGAGAGGTAGCACAGCGGTATACCGTGACGGAGGGGTTATGATTTTTTGCAAATCCCGAATTCCTGACTCCTGCCATCGCCGTAAATCTATATCACATTACGATGAAATTACAAGGAATTACGAGGAAAAAGCCGCTCCCTCGTAATTGCTGAAACCCTGATGAACACTTGGCTTGCGCCGGATTAATTACGAAGATTACGAGGAAATTCAGAAATAAATAGAAATAGTAAAAGGGAAATTATAGAAAACCCTCGTAATCCTCGTAATTGTCAGCAAATATAAGGCAGCGACCAACAGAAAAGCCAATTCCTAATTCCTAACTCCTAACTCCTAATTCCACTTTCCACTTTCCAAATTCCAAATTCAAAAAATATTATTAGTTCAAAGTAGTCAAATCTTAATGAAATAAAAATGTTTTTGTGCAAAATTCCGTATTTGTAATAATTAAATGTTATAATGTCGAAAAATGCCTTGATAATATTCGGGTAATGGAGTAAAATAGAATAAGCTATGGGAATAAGAATATGCTTTATCCGGACGGGGATCCGGAAATTTTCAGAATAGGGAGAATGAAATGGTTTTTTCGTCTTTATTTTTTGTTTATTTCTTTCTTGCAATAACCCTTGCGGCATATTTTATATGTAAGACAACAAGATCGAAAAATATTACTCTTGTTATCGCATCCCTTGTGTTTTACGCATGGGGCGAGCCGATATGGGTGCTTCTGCTTGTATTCAGCGCATTTCTCAACTGGAAGTCTGCTCTGCTGATCGAAAAATTCAGGAATACCAAGCTATCCACTGCAATAGCCGGACTGGCGATAGTAATAGATCTTGCGTTTCTGATAATATTCAAATATTCCGGATTCATTGTTGAGAATATCAATGGATTGTTTCATTCGTCAATACCTGTTCCTCAGATCACGATGCCTATCGGTATCAGCTTCTTTACATTCCAGGCAATTTCCTACATACTGGATGTACTCTGGGAAACAGTTCCTGCACAGAAAAAATATCCCCGTTTTCTGCTGTACCTTTCCTTGTTCCCCCAGCTTATAGCAGGTCCTATCGTTCGTTACAGCGTTATCGAAAAGGAGATAACCAACAGAAAATCTACCCCCGTTGATATCAGCGAGGGCGCAATGCGTGCAATTATCGGACTTTCAAAGAAGGTCATTATTGCAAATAACCTCTGGGTCATCGTTGAACAGTTCTTCGGAACGGATATTACAAATCTGTCCTTCCTGGGAACATGGTATGGTGTTATCATTTATTCTCTGTATGTATATTTCGATTTCAGCGGATACAGTGATATCGCTATCGGTCTGGGAAGAATGTTCGGCTTCCATTTCAACGAAAACTTCAATTATCCGTTTATCTGCAAATCTATCAGCGAATTCTGGCAGAGATGGCATATATCCCTCAGCTCCTTCTTCAGGGATTATCTTTTCTATGTTCCGATCTTCGGCAAGCAGAGAAAATATCTCAACCTCTTCCTGGTATGGTTCTGCACCGGTATGTGGCACGGCGCTTCATGGAACTTCATTTTCTGGGGTCTTTATTTCGGCATCTTCATCTTTATCGAAACAAAGATCGGTAAAAAGAAGATGAAGAAATGGAACAAGGTGCTGACTCATGTTTACAGTAAATTTATTATAGTCATCGGCTTCGGTATATTCTATTTCACGGATCTGTCGCAGCTGGGACGTTTCTTCCTGAATATCACGGGTATCAGTATGATAAGCAACGGCAATGCGTTTGCTGATCTTATCACCTGGAATTCCCTTGTAAATAATCTGTTTCTTATTATATTTGCCATCGCGGTATCAATGCCGCTGCTGCCGAAGGTCAAGTGGTTCTTCTGTGAATGGGCTAATAATACAGTCTATGCCTTCGGAAAGATCGCAGGAACTGTTATCTGCTGCGCACTTCTTGTAATATGCAGCATACTTATGGTCGATAATACTAACAATCCCTTCCTGTATTTCAGATTCTGATAAGGTCATGCACCTGTCAGTACTATTACTCTGAGGAGATAAAGCTATGGAAAACAATCAAAGACGGCGTCCCCCCCGTAAAAAGGGTTTTAACTATATGAAAAAGAAGAACGTGGAATATGGTTTTTCCGTTATCTCACTTATGATAATGATACCCGTATTCTTTCTGACGGCTCTTTTTCTGATCTTCATTCCCAGATCTGAGAAATCCAATATCGAGAAGCGTAACCTCGCAAAATTCCCCTCATTCAGCTTCCAGGATTATTTTTCAGGTAAATATACCTCTCAGATCACTGAATATTATGACGATACCGTTCCGAATCGTGATTATTTCAAAAATATGGGCTATGCCTTCAAATCCATTTTCGGCATCCATACCGAAGAAGAGGTCAAGATCGTGGGTAAGCCTGTTGCTGTTGTAAATGACGACAGCAAAAAGACAAATGAAACCAGTAATGCAGATAATTCAGGCAATGAGGGCAAGGCTGAAAACAGCGCTGCTCAGAAGCCTGATACCAAAACAGAAAGCAAGCCCGCAGATACCAAAGAGGAAAGCAGCAAGGCTGAAGAAAACGGCGGAAAGGTCAATACTGAAAAGGATGAATACAAGGAAGCTTCAAACGGTCTTATCGTTGTAAAGCATGAGGGACATTACAGAGGTCTTGAGCTTTTCGGCGGCGGAACAGGAAATGCTTATGTTGAAGCTCTGAATAACTTCCATAATGATCTTGGCGATAAGGTTAAGATCTATTCCATGACCCCGTCAACTGCCAGCGAATATTATCTGCCTGATGCATACAGCGCTTATAACGTAAGCCAGAAGGAAACAGTGGATGATTTTGCTTCAAGGCTTGATAAGTCAATAAGCTATGTGGATGCTATTTCAGCCCTCGGCAATCATACAAATGAGGAAATATATCTGAGGACAGACCATCACTGGACACCGCTGGGCGCTTATTATGCAGCTCAGACCTTTGCACAGGCTGCCGGCGTTGACTTCAAGGATATCAGCACCTATAAGAAGGTGGATATCGAGGGCTTCAGCGGAACTCTTGCAGCATGGGCTGAGGATGCGAACCTCACCGCTGATACAGAGACCTTCAGCTATTATATCCCCTCAAATTATGAGAAATGCACTACCTATTATTATGATACAGCCTGCGTTGATACAGGCACAGGCAATTTCTTCTGCAGCGTAGGCTCCCCGGAGTATAACGCTTATCTTACCTTTATGGGCGGCGATGAACAGGTCGTCAAGGTCAAGACTGACGTTAAGAACGGCAGAAAGCTTATGATCGTTAAGGACAGCTACGGTAATGCGCTGCCGGGTTATCTCTTCGGCTCCTTTGAAGAGATCTATGTTGTGGATATGAGGTATTTTGACAATAATCTTGTACAGTATATCAAGAATGAGGGTGTTACCGATCTTCTGTTCGCAATGGTTTCATTCTCAGCTGTCGGCGGAAATGCTGATAACCTTGAGGTACTGAGGACGCAGTGAGTTTTAGTTTATAGTTCATTGTTTGAACGGATGCGAATATCGCCTTATAATATCAAAAGGAGGCACAGCCTTGAAGGAATTACAATACCCCTTTGACAGCGAATATATCATTAAGAAAAAGAAATCTATAAAAAGAACCCTGCTTGCAGACGGCAGTACAAGACTTAAAAAGAAGATTGCTGTTTTCGGCGGTTCTACAACAAACGCTATTGTGGATAATATGGAGCTTTTTCTTCTGGATCAGGGAATCGAGGTGGAGTTCTATCAGTCTGAATATGCGCAGTACTGGCAGGATGCTATGTTCCCTTCGCCGGAGCTTCTGAGCTTTGAGCCGGATATGGTTTTTATCCATACTACAAACAGGAATATCACAAACTACCCTACGACAGCTGACAGCAGGGAAGAGGTTGATAAGCTTCTTCAGGCTGAATATGAAAGGTTTGAGCAGATGTGGCAGAAGATAAGCGAGACCTATCACTGCCCGATTATCCAGAATAACTTTGAAATGCCCTTTTACAGACTGATGGGCAATAAGGACTGCTCTGATTATCGCGGACGTTCAAATTTCGTGACAAGACTCAATGCTAAATTCTACGAATATGCTGAAAAGACTGAGGGCTTCTATATCAATGATATCAATTTCATTTCCGCAAGCTATGGTCTGAAAGCATGGAGCGATCCTTCATACTGGAATATGTATAAGTATGCAATGTGCTTTGAGGCTATTCCGGAATTTGCATTCAATGTTTCAAATATAATCAAATCTGTTTTCGGAAAGAATAAAAAGGCGCTGGCGCTTGATCTTGATAATACCCTCTGGGGCGGTGTTGTGGGAGATGACGGCGTTGACGGTATACAGATAGGTCAGGAAACAGGCGTTTCCCAGTCCTATTATGAATTTCAGGATTATGTAAAATCACTGAAATCACTGGGCATTATTCTTACAGTATGCTCAAAGAACGACCACGAAAACGCTATTGCCGGTCTTGAGCATCCCGAAGGAGCGCTCAAGCCTGACGATTTCATTATCATCAAGGCAAACTGGGAAAACAAGGACAGAAATATCATCGAAACTGCAAACGAGCTTAATATAATGCCCGATGCTATAGTTTTTGCAGATGATAACCCCGCTGAGCGTGAGATCGTTCGCCAGCAGGTCAAGGGCTGCGCAGTTCCTGAGATGGACGGCGTTGAGAATTATATTATGACCCTTGACAGAAACGGTTATTTTGAAGTTACCAATTTCAGCGCAGATGATCTCAAGCGTAACGAAATGTATAAGGCAAATGCCCAGAGAGCTGCTCAGCAGGCTTCCTTCGGCGATTATGACGAATATCTCAGAAGCCTTGAAATGACCGGTATTATCGACGATTTCATTCCTGTTTACCTCCAGAGGATAACTCAGCTGACAAACAAGAGTAATCAGTTCAATGTCACTACAAAAAGATATACTGCAACCGAAATGGATGAGGTATTCCATAGCGATGAATATATCCGTCTTTATGGCAAGCTTATTGATAAATTCGGTGATAACGGTGTTGTTTCCGTTGTTATCGGTCATAAAAACGGCGATGCCCTTGATATGGATCTCTGGATAATGAGCTGCCGTGTACTCAAGCGTGATATGGAATTTGCTATGCTTGACAGATTGATCCAGCGCTGCCGTGAGCAGGGAATAAAGACTGTGAGGGGTTATTATTATCCCACAGCGAAAAATAAAATGGTCAAGGATCTTTACGGCCGCTTCGGCTTTGAAAAGCTCAGCGAGGATGAACAGGGCAATTCACAGTGGCAGCTTGATGTTGAAAGCTATGAGCAGAAATGTCATGTTATAGATGTAAAGGATAATTCAGCTGTAACGGAAGGCTGAGCCTGCGTTGGCTGATAAAATATAATCACATGGATACGGCTTGTGCCGTAAGAGAGGAGCAAAATATGGACAGCAAGGTAATTTACAGCAGACTTAATAAGGTTTTCAGAGATGTTTTTGATGATGACAGCATCACAGTTAACCCCAAGACAACAGCAGATGATATCGAGGACTGGGATAGCCTTGAGCATATCACACTTATTTCAGCTGTTGAGCGTGAATTCAGAATGAAATTCAAAATGGGCGAGATCTCAGGCATGAAGAATGTCGGCGAGATGGCAGACATCATTGCACAGAGAGCTAAGAAGTGATAAAAGTTTCGCCAGCCTTTGGGGAGGCTGCGGGTTCCAAGGGCAGCGCCCTTGGGGGTATGCGCGAAACATCCCAAAACCGCCTCAGGCGGTCAAAGAAAAGCAAAAAAAGCCGGTGAATCCAACAAATTCATCGGCTTTTTTCATTTATTATAGACGTTTGTTAACCCTCGTATATCTTATTGCAAAACGAAGGCGCAAAAGGAATGCCGCCTGCATTGCTGCAGACGGCAAGAGAGGTAAATAGCATTATGCAAATGCATTGTAATCAGTTTGTAATGGTTCTCTCTGTTTCCTTATCAAAGATGTGGATCTTCTCAACGTCGAGAGCGATCTCGATTTCTTCGCCTGCTTCTGCCATAGATGACGGGTCAACTCGTGCAACGCAGGATGTACCTTCGAGTGTGAGGTAGATGTAGATCTCATTACCCATAAGCTCGGTGATTTCAACGCTAGCCTCGATAATGCTGTCCTCTGATCTCTCGAGGAACTCAGGCTCATCATGGAGATCCTCAGGACGGATGCCGAGTACAACTTCCTTGCCAACGAAGTGAGAAAGGATGTTCTTCTTGTTCTTTGATTCGGGAAGCGGAATATCATATTTACCGAAACGGATGCCGTAATCGTCACCGTCACGGATGATTGTTGCATCAATGAAGTTCATCTGGGGAGTACCCATGAATCCTGCAACGAACTGGTTACAGGGTCTCTCATACAGATTCTGAGGTGTATCAACCTGCTGGATGAAGCCGTCCTTCATAACAACGATACGGTCAGCCATCGT
>ONNU01000032.1 GCA_900319255.1 uncultured Eubacteriales bacterium | reverse complement strand
TTCCCAATCAGCTTAGTATACTCTGATTTCAAACAAAGAGGGGGGCGCAGCCCACCTCTTGTGGTTCTCCTCTTTTGTCGCAGCGGCAAAGCCGCTGCCCCCCGGAAGAAGTCAGCAATCAATAGAAGCCAGGGGATAAAGAATAACTCCCGATTCCGCTGTTCCACTTTATTGTCCTGAGCCATGCTTCACAGTCTTTTTTACAATTCCAAATTCCACTTTCCAAATTCCAAATTTTATCTAACCACTAATTCAATTCCAAATTCTATAAACTAATCATTAACTAAAAAATATTCCCTTGATAAATATTTCTGCGCCGATCAGGATGAGGATGATGCCGCCGAGGATGGAAGCTTTTCCGGCAAGCTTTGTGCCGAAGCGTTTTCCTATCAGCAGTCCTATCACACTGATGGCAAAGGTCACTACTCCGATTATCAGAGATTCTCCCAGCGCTGCCTGCCATGAATAATCCGCTATGGTAAAGCCTACGGACAGCGCGTCTATCGAGGTTGCTATACCCTGCAGAAGGAGCTTTCTTTTTCCGATATATTTGCTTTCGTCATTATCGTCCTTATTGCGTATGCCCTCGATAAGCATTTTTCCGCCGATATAAAGAAGCAGGGTGAGCGCGATCCATGGAATGAATTTCTGGAACCAGACAAAAGCCTGGGCTATTGTATGGATACAGACCCAACCGATCAGAGGCATGGCTGTCTGGAAAAAGCCGAATGTCCCGGCGATAAGACAGACTCTTGTTTTTCTCATTTTCGGCTCATTCAGTCCGTTTGCAAGGGATACGGAAAACGCATCCATTGCCAGTCCCACGCCGAACAATATGCTGTTCAGAATAAAAAATAACAGTCCTTCGCCCATTTTTCACTACTCCTTTTTTCATACGGATCACCGGGGAGCATTTACAGCTCATTGTCAACGCGCGCCAGGTCTATATAACTCTTAACATCTGCAATCCCGGCAGATAAATTCACTGCCGGGATCGGATAATTTATTATTTTATTCTTCAAAAAGCGGTGTTGAGAAATATCTTTCTGCTGTATCGGGCAGGATGGTCACTACCGTTTTGCCCTCCCCCAGCTTTTCTGCAAGCTTCAATGCTGCTGCAACATTGGTTCCGCTGGAGATGCCGCACATGATGCCCTCAAGGCTTGCAAGCTGTTTTGCTGTATTTATCGCATCCTCGTCTGTTACGATATGTATATGATCATAGATCTCCCTGTTGAGGATAGAGGGGATAATACCGTCGCCTATACCCATCTGGAGATGTGTTCCCACAGTTCCCCCTGCAAGGATAGCAGCGTGCTCCGGTTCAACAGCCCATATTTCCATATCCGGGTACTGCTTTTTCAGAGTTTCTCCGATTCCTGTGATAGTTCCGCCCGTGCCGATACCGGAACAGAAGCCGTCTATTTTTCCTGCGGTCTGCTCAAGTATCTCAAGAGCTGTAAAATATTTATGAGCAAAGGTATTATTCTCATTTTCAAACTGCTGCGGCACGAACACCCTGGGATCATTTGCAGCCATTTCCATTGCTGTATCAAGGCATTTCTGTATACACTTGCCGATATCGCCGTCATCATGTATCAGAATGACCTCTGCGCCGTAATGACGCACAAGCTTACGGCGTTCCTCGCTTACTGAGTCAGGCATGATAATGATGGTCTTATATCCCCGCACTGCGCCTACGAGAGAAAGACCGATGCCCTGATTTCCGCTGGTAGGCTCAACGATAATCGTATCGGGTTTGATCCTGCCTTCCTTTTCAGCATGGACTATCATATTATAGGCTGTTCTTGTCTTGACCGAGCCGCCGACATTAAGACCCTCGAATTTCACCAGTATTTCAGCATTTCCCGGTTTATTCATACGGTTCAGTCTTATCATCGGTGTATGACCCATAGCTTCAAGAATATTATTATAAATCATTTCCTTAACCTCATTTTCAATATAATAAGGGTACGCTGCCGCAAATGCCCGTCAGCTCTCACCGACAGAACCTTCGCTTCTCACAATTCCGTATAATTATAACACATCCACCCTTAAAAAGCAACCGGCGCCGGCGTGCCGCCGGTGTCAAGTTCGCGTTGTAAGTTATGACCATGCAAGGCTTTTTCCTCGCGATTGTAAGATTATTTATTGGCGGCATTTTTTGTCGGTCTGCGAT